>JACCVM010000050.1 GCA_013698135.1 Euzebyaceae bacterium
GCACACCGGTGTCGGTGTCCTCCACGAAGACCGTCTCGCGCGTGTCGGGGTCGGCGCACGGCGAGGTCGAGAACGTCCCCAGCGGCGGGTCGTGGTCTGAGACGTGGTGCCCGTCGGTGGGGTCGTCGCGCTCGTAGTAGTCGTTGTCGAAGTGGGCGTAACGGAAGTCGTCCACCCGGTCGTCAAGGCCGTCGGTGACCAGCATGTAGTCCAGGGTCTGCAGCTTGCCGGAGAAGGCGAAGCTGTAGCGCTCCTGTGGGGGCGCGTCGAACCAGAGATTACGCAATGAAGTCTCACCGTCGGTGAACTCGATCAGTGCGGATTCGTCTTCGAAGGCGTTGAGGTCGCCCGTGACGATCACCTCACGGCCCTCGTCCTCGAGGTCGGCGACGATGTCCTCCAAGAACGCCGCCTGCGCCTGCCGGCACTGATCCGGCGCCGACTTCGAGGAGAAGTGGTTGCTGAAGACGGTGGCGGCGAACGCCCCGTCGCTGACCTCGATCGCCAGCGGCGGACGGTCATACAGACCACCACGAACGTCCGAGCAGGTGAAGCCGGCCGGGCCCGGCTCGTTCTTGCCGTACTGGGTCACGTCGCCGACCTGAACGCCGTCGGCGACGAGGAAGCCCACGTCGATGCCGCGCTCGTCGTTGCCCTCCTCCAGGTACGCGGTGTAGCCGCCGAGGTCGTCGGCCAGGGCCTGGAGGGTCGCCTTGTCGTAGACCTCCTGTACGGCCACGACCTGCGGCCGCTCCAGCAAGTCGCCGATCGCGTCGGTGAGGCGGGCGCGCTTCTCGTCGAACTCCGCTTGGGTTACAGGGCTGAGGTCGAGTTCGATGCCCGGCGGGAAGAAGTTCTCGACGTTGAACGAGGCGACGCGCAGCTGGTTGGCCCCGGCTGGGGCGAGGGAGAACGGGAAGTCAGTCGGTCCGTCGGTGACCGTCGGCAGGTTGCCTTCCTGGACCATGATCTTGAAGTGGCTGAACGAGAAGGCGAACGGACCGACAACGTCGTCGACGCGGTCGAACAGGTCGCCGCGGACCAGAGTCGTCGACGGAGCCGCCGGCTTGAACGGGTTGTTGGGGTCGCCGGCGCCGGCGTCGGCGTCGGTGGCCAGCAGATCGGGGGCGGGATCAGTCCTGAACACCCGGTCGCGCTCGGTGCCGGGAATCAGGAACAGCTCGCCGAACTTGTTGGTCCCGCCCGAGTTGGCGGTGCCGGTGGCCAGGCGCACGCGCATGCCCTCCAGCGTCTCGTAGTACGCGCGGTCGAACGGGTCCTGAGCGGCGGCCAGCGCCGGGTCGATGGTCACCGGAGCCGGCACGGGGGCCGTGCCGATGATCTCCGGCTCGAGACCCAAGTCCTCCGAGATCATGGTGAAGCCGAACTTCTCCTTGACCTCGCCCTCGGTGGTCACGACCGTGCCAGGCGGGTAGGCATCGCGGTCGCGCGCGAAGCCGATGAAGATGCCCTCGCTGGTGGCGGGGTCGCCGTCGTCGTCGGCCGACAGCGACTGGATGAAGATGCCGGCGTCCTCGGGGAACGTCCTGCTGAAGTTGGCGCCGATCTCGTCGTCCACGCCGGTGACGACGCCTTCCACGATGACGTCCTGGCCTTCCAGCGGTGACTCGTCCCCGGGACCCTGGATCTCGTTGATCGGCGTGGGCTCCGGCTCGGGTTCATCGCCGGCCAGGTTGTCCGGGTCAGCGGCCTTGGGACCGGCGAAGTCCGTAGCGTTGTCGTCGGTGTCCTGCGTCCCGGCGGCCAGGCGCTCGAAAGCGGTGTCATCACCGTTGGCGCTCGGAAGTGTCAGGCCGGTGCCCTCGCGGCATTGGTCTGTCGGGCCGTCCGCGGACGCGACGCCATCCTGGGCCAACCCGGCTGTGTCGGTGATGCGCACGCCGCCGTCATCGGACAACCCGGTGGTGTAGGTCGCGTCCGCCGGCACGGTGCCGCTGTAGCCGCCCGTGCTGCGGTTGGCGAATAGGTAGTGCCCGCCGGCAGGCAGTGTCGTGCCAGCCGGAACGGTGAAGCGGGTGGAGGGACTGCCGCTCGCGGCAGCGCAGCCCTCCAACTTCCACCCACCGATCGCAACGTCAGACGTACCAG
>JACCVM010000003.1 GCA_013698135.1 Euzebyaceae bacterium
CTGCATCTCCCCGCGCCGGCGCTCGCACAGCTGCATCACCGCGCCGACGTACTCGCTGGGACACAGGATCATCGCGTCGACGACCGGCTCGAGGATGTGGTCGATGCGGTTGGGCGCCGGCAGCTCGGCGGGGTTGGCCACCGCCAGCACTGCGTCCTCGTTGGGTTTGCGCATTCGCGGATCGAGATGGACCTGGTAGGCCACGTTCGGGGCGGTGGTGACCAGCGGGATGTCGAACTCGCGGTCCAGCCGCTCGGAGATGATCTCCATGTGCAACAGCCCCAGGAAGCCGCAGCGGAAGCCGAACCCCAATGCCGCCGAGGTCTCCGGCTCGAAGGTGAAGCTGGCGTCGTTCAGCCGCAGCTTCTCCAGCGCGTCGCGCAGGTCAGGGAAGTCGTCGGAGTCGACGGGGTACAGCCCGCTGAACACCATCGGGGTCGGCTCGCGGTAGCCGGGCAGCGCGGAGGGCGCCGGACGCAGGTGGTCGGTGACGGTGTCGCCGACCTTGGCCAGGGCCACCTCCTTGATGGCCGCGGTCAGGTAGCCGACCTCGCCGGGGCCTAGCGCGTCGATTGCTTGGGGCTCCGGGGAGATCACGCCGAGCTCGTCGATCTCGTTGTGGAAGCCCGTGGCCATCAGCCGGATATTCAGGTCAGGACGCAGCACGCCGTCGACCACTCGCACGTAGGTGATGACCCCTCGGTAGGGGTCGAACACCGAGTCGAAGACCAACCCGCGGGGCGGCGCCTCGGAATCGCCCTGCGGCGCCGGCACCCGTGCGACGATCCGTTCCAGGACCTCGGGGACGCCTTGGCCGGTCTTGGCCGAGACCGCGAGGATGTCGGCCGGGTCACCGCCGAGCAGCGAGGCGATCTCGGCGGCCACCTGCTCGGGTTCGGCGGCGGGCAGGTCGATCTTGTTCAGGACCGGGATGACCTCCAGGCCAGCCTCGATGGCGACGTACAGGTTGGCGATCGTCTGGGCTTGGATGCCCTGCGCCGCGTCGACCAGCAGGATCGCGCCCTCGCAGGCGTTCATCGCCCGGCTGACCTCGTAGGAGAAGTCCACGTGGCCCGGCGTGTCGATCAGGTTGAGCAGGTACTCCTGGCCATCGCGTGCCGAATAGGGCATGCGTACGGCTTGGGCCTTGATGGTGATGCCGCGTTCGCGCTCGATGTCCATGCGGTCCAGGTACTGCGCGCGCATGTGGCGGCCTTGGACCAGCTTGGTTTCCTGCAACATCCGATCGGCCAGCGTGGATTTGCCGTGATCGACGTGCGCGATGATCGCGAAGTTGCGGATGCGCGGCAGCGGATACGTCATGAGGGCAGCAGGCCGTTCGGGAAGGGATCGGGCGGGCCACCTCAGGCGAGTGGTGCCAGCGCCTACAAGCAGATGCTACCAGCGGCGGTGCCGTCGGCCGGTGCCCTCGCCAGGCAAACGCGGGGTCCACGCCGGTGGACACCCGCACGCGAGCGCGACTACACTTCCCCTTCACGGCTGGTTGCGGCGTCGGCGTTGCCATGCCCACCCGAGCCGGGACAGCGCTCCAGTAGTCGACTCCTTCGCAAAGGCCCGCAGCCAACCATGGCCAACATCGCCAGCCAGATCAAGCGCAACCGCCAGACCGTCGTGCGCAACGACCGCAACAAGGCGGTGCGCAGCGCACTCAAGACCCACCTCAAGAAGTTCCGGCAGGCCGCCGAGGACGGCGACCGCGACGTCGCCGGCAACGAGTACCGCACGGCCGCGCGCTTCTTGGACAAGGCCGCCCAACGCGGCGTCGTCCACCCCAACTACGCCGCCAACAAGAAGGCCAGGATGGCCAAGCGCCTGTCGGCGCTGTAGTCAGGCGGATTCCGGTGCGGCGCCACGGCCTCCTGCGGGAGGCCGTCGTCATGTGCACAGCCACCCGATGAGGGCGCCCGGGGCGGCTGGGGCCATCGTCGACCGTTACGCGGGTGTCGTGTTCGACGTGGACGGGGTCCTGCTGCGGCTGCACCAGCCCATCGACGGCGCCGCCGAGTCGCTGGCCGCGTTGCGCCAGCGCGGCATCGCCGTCGCCTTCGTCACCAACAACGCGTCGCGCACATCGGCACAGGTCGCCGACGCGCTCGAGGCTGCGGGCATCGCCGCCGACGCCGAGCAGGTGACCACCTCGTCGACGGCGGCGGCCCAGCTGCTCAAACCCGGAACACGTTGCCTGGTCATCGGCATGGACGGGCTGCGCACGGCCTTGGCGGACCGTGGCTGTCCGACGGTGACCGAGCCCGACGGGGCCGATGCCGTGGTCGTCGGGTTGCAGACCGATCTGACCTGGGACGACCTGCGCCGCGCCACGCTGGCGCTGGCGCGCGGTGCCCGGTTCCTGGGCACCAACGCCGACCGCAGCTACCCGGCGCCGGAAGGGCCATGGCCGGGCAACGGCGCCATCCTGGCGGCGCTCGCCACGGCGTCGGGACGCCAGCCCGAGATCGCCGGCAAGCCCTCCCCCGCCCTGTTCCGCGCCGCCGCCGAGCGCCTGCCGGCCGGCCCGCTGCTGATGGTCGGCGACCGGCCGGAGACCGACCTGGACGGCGCCGCCGCACTCGGCTGGGACACCGCGCTGGTGCTGACGGGGGTGACGCCGGCCACCGAGGCGGATGCGGTGCGGCCCCGGCCCACCTGGGTGCTGCAAGACCTGCGGGCCCTGCTCGACCACGTGCCTTCTGTGCCCCGCGACGACGTCATCGTCCGTCCGGCTCGCGCCACCGACAGCTCGGCGATCCTCGGGTTGTGGGACCAGGCTGGGATGCTGGGCTACACCCGGGAGCCCGAGCGTGACATCAGCGCGGTGCTCGCCGCCGACGCTGGCGCCTTCCTGGTCGCCGAGGCCGCCGGGGAAACGGTCGGCGTGCTGATGGGGAGCAACGACGGCCGTCGAGGCTGGATCAACCGTCTGGCGATCGCGCCGCAACACCGCGCTCGAGGGATCGGCCGTGCCCTGGTGGCGGAGGCAGAACGGGTGATGGGCGCCGGCGGCCTGCCGCAGGCGAACCTGCTGGTGTTCGCCGACAACCGCGACGCCCAGGACTTCTGGGAGCGCCTCGGGTACAGCGCCTCCGCGCCCGTCACCTTGCGCAGCAAGCGGTTGGGGGCCTCCCCCGCCGACCCCTGCTGACGCTAGGCGCGGGTCGCGACGGCCACGACCGCCCGCTCGATGACCAGTGACGCCGGCAGCTCACCGCCCTTGATCTCGGCGTCAGCGGCTGCCAGCGCGGCATAGGCGCCGGTCAGCTCCCCTGGCCCGAAGTTGCGGCGCACGGCCCGCAGACGCCGGGCCTGCCCCGGGCTGATGTTCAGGCCCACGGCCTTGCCGTCCAGCCCGCCGGCCACCGCCACGATCGACCGCAGGCGGTAGGCCAGTGCGCCCAACACCATCACGGGATCGTCGCCAGACTCGAGCACTCCTCGCAGCAGCTCCAACGCCTGAGTGGGATTGCGGTCGCACATGGCGTCGGCGACGGCGAAGGACCCTCGGCTGCCACGGCCCACCACCACGGCGTTCACCTGCGCGCCCGAGATCTGCCCCGCCGCCGCCGTGGCGGCCACCTGCGCCACCTTCTCCACAATGCCGGAGACGTCCGTGCCGGCATGGCCCAAGATGGCCGCCACAGCGCCTTGATCCGCCGTGCGCTTGTGCCGGCGGAACTCGTCGATCACCAGGCGCGCCCAGCCTCGCTCGTCCCACTCCTTGGGCGGCAGCACGTCGGTGCGACCGCCGAGGTCCTTGATCCGCTTGGCCAGCCGCTGGATGCGCCCGGTGCCCGTCGCCAGCAGGATGACGGTGGCGTCCGGGAGCGCACCCTCCATCTCGGCGAGCAGCACGCCGGCCGCCTCGGCGGGCAGCTCTCCAGCGTCGCGCAGCAGGACCGCGCGCGGCGTGCCGAACAGCGAACCGGTGCGTAGGTCCGGCAGCTGCCCCTCACGCAGGTCCGCAGCCCGCAGGTCGGCGATGTCCAGCTCGCCGTCGCCGCGCAGCTCGTCCAGCAGCCGCTCGGCGGCCCGGTGCAGCAGCAGCTCCTCGGGGCCTACGAGCAGGCGGAACGACGGCGGTGGCGGCATCGGTGGTCACCGTACCGCTTGCTCACATGGCGAACAGGTGCGCCAGCAGCAGCAGCTGGGTCAGCGCGACCGGCTCCGAGCGAACCCCTGGCTCGAGCTCACCGAGGCGCTCGGGCAACGGCTCGTTGCCTTGCAGTCCGTTCCAGATCGCCTTCTCGACCAGCCGGCTCTCCTCCGCCGGCGCATGCCCGTGGACGTGCAGCGCGTCGACCGGGCGGCCATCGGAGTCCCGCCCGAGCTTGACGTGCACGGCCCGCAGATCGTCGTCGCCGATCTGGGCGGCGATGTCGGGGTGCGGGATGGTCGGTCGCAGCAGCAGCTCGGCGGACAGCGGCGTGCCCGGCGGGTCGTCGCGGCCTGGCACCGGCGCGAAGCGCACGACGATATCGGCGTGCCCGCGCTGCGGTCGGATGAACGCTTCTGACTCGGGCTCGCGGCGATCGAGCTCGGCGAGAACCTGCTCGGCGGTGTAGCCGCGCTTGCCGGTGTCGCGGCTGATCTTCCATTCACGCCGGATCTCCTCCGGCGGGTCCAGGTACACCTTCACGTCGAAACATGCCCGGGACAGCTTGCTGTGCAGCGGCAACAGGCCCTCGACGATGACGAACTCGCCCGGCTCGACCAGCTCCGGCCTGGCCAGGCTGCCGTCGCGGTGTTCGTAGACCGGCTTGAGGATCGGCTGACCGGTCGCGAGCAGCTGCAGGTGCTGTTCCATGATCGCGATGTAGTTGCCGTCGGGGTGCAACGGCGTGAACGGCAGGCCCTTGCGTTCCTCGCGGTCGTAGCGGTGGTAGTCGTCGACGCAGATCGACGTGGCACGACCCTCGCCCAGCGCCCGCGCCAGCCCACGGCTGAGCGTCGTCTTGCCGGCGGCGCTGTCGCCCGCGATCGCGAGCATGACCGGCCGCCGGTCGCTGGACGCGCGGCGCATCCTCATCAGCTTGTCAGGCACGCGGGGCTCCTCTCAGGCAGCCGCGGCAGGTGGTCCGCATCGACGTGCAGGACCGGTCGGCCGCTGGCCAAGCCGATCGATTCGGTCGTCCAAGCTGCGCCGTTTCGACGCGGCGCGCGCAACAGCCCACAGCCGGTGATGCCGGTGATCGCGACCGCGCAGTCGTCGCTGGCCACCAGCTCGTCCAAGCCCAACACCGCGTCTGGAACCTGTCCGGCGGCCACCAACCGGGCCGCCTCGTCGTGCGACTGCGGCGCTAGGCGAACCTGCATCCCGCCGCCCAGCACGCGCACCGTGCACGCACTGATCACGCCCTCGGGCGCGCCGCCGACGCCCAGCAGGATGTCCGCGTCGCCGTCGGGCAGCACCACGCGCAGCGCGCCGAGGACGTCGCCGTCGGGAATCAGCGCGACCGCGACGTCATTAGCGCGCAGTCGCATGACGAGTTCGGCGTGACGCGGCTTGTCGAGCACGACCGCGACGAGCTCGTCGACGCGCTTGCCGCGCGCCTCGGCGACCGCGGCGAGGTTGCGCTCGACCGGCCAGCGGATGTCGACGGCGCCGGCCGACTCGGTGGGCACCACCAGCTTGTCGACGTACCACGCCGGGCTGGCCCACAGGGTCCGGGCAGGGGCCGCCGCGAGCACGGCGACGGCTCCCTCGCCCGCGCGAGCGCACGCGGTGGTGTTCTCCAGCGGGTCGACGGCAAGGTCGAAGGCGGGCAGTCCTCCAGCGCCCACCCGCTCGCCCACGTACAGCATCGGCGCGGCGTCCTTCTCGCCCTCACCGACCACGACCGTGCCGCGGCCCTGGCAGTGCGCCAGCATGTCTCGCAGTGCCGCGACGGCAGCGGCGTCGGCGGCCTTGCCGTCGCCGCGCCCGACCCACGGCCGGCATGCCAGCGCGGCCTCCTGTGTGGCGGCGAGCAGCGACGGCAGCAGCTCCGCGATCACCGCGCGGCCTGTATCGCCCGGCCGCGCAGCTCGGTCACGCCCGCCTCGAGGCCACCGTCGAAGCCGAACAGGGCGCTGCCGGCGCAGAACGTCGTGGCCCCGGCCGCTGCCGCGCCGGCGATCGTCTCCGGACCGATGCCGCCGTCGACCTCGAGTTCGATGTCGAGGCCGCGCTGGTCGATGAGCCGGCGGGCCGCCGCGATCTTGGGCTCCATCGTTGCCAGGTAGCGCTGCCCACCGAAGCCGGGGTTGACCGTCATGACCAGCAGCAGGTCGACGAGGTCGAGCACGTGTGCCACCGCGTCCAGCGGCGTGGCCGGGTTTAGCGCCACGCCGCTGGAGGCGCCGGCCTCGCGGATTGCGGCGAGGGTGCGATGCAGGTGCGGGCAGGCCTCGGCGTGGACGATCAGCAGGCTGCAGCCTGCCACGACCCAGCGGTCAAGCGACGCGTCGGGATTGGTGACCATGAGGTGCGCCTCGAAGGGCAGGTCAACCACGGCGCGGGAGGCCGCCACCACGTCTGGGCCGAACGTCAGGTTGGGCACGAAGTGGCCGTCCATGACGTCCCACTGGATGCGGTCGACGCCGGCCTTCTCCAGGGCCTGGCACTCCTCGCCCATCCGCGCGAAGTCGGCTGGCAGGACGGACGGGACGATGCGGGCGGGCGCGGCGACCATATCGGAGACCATAAGCACTGGCCGCCCGGGATCGCCTCCCCCCAATGGGGCGCCCGTAGGGGGGATGTTTTGCCCACCGTTGTCTCCGGCAGCCGTGTCCGCGAACATGCCCAGCGTGGACCAGCCCATCCGCTTGGTGATCGTCGACGACCACGAGATGGTCCGCGACGGGCTCAAGGCGATGCTGTCGCGGCACAGCGGCGCGGTCGTCGTCGGCGAGGCCAGCGACCGCGACTCCACGCTGCGCGCGGTGCGGGAGCACCATCCGGACGTCGTGCTGCTCGACGTGCGCCTCAAGGGTTACAGCGGCCTGGACCTGTGTGCCGAGCTGCTGCGCAACGACCCCGAGTGCCGTGTGGTGTTCCTGACCGTGTACGACGACGAGCAATACCTGTTCCAGGCGCTGCGGGTGGGCGCTGCGGGCTTCCTGCTCAAGCGCGTCGACGGCGCCGAGCTGGTCGGCCATCTCGAGCGTGTGCTCGACGGCGTGACCGTAATTGACCCCACGCTGGCCGGCCGCGTCGCGGCTTCGGCCGCCCGGTTGCACGCCGGCGAGTTCTGGCCGGGGGCGCACCTTGGCCTCACGCAGCGGGAAAGCGAGGTCCTGGCGCTGATGGTCGCCGGGCGCTCGAACAAGGCGATCGCGGCTGAGCTCGTTGTCAGCGAGGAGACGGTCAAGACCCACGCGAGCGGCGTCTACCGCAAGCTCGAGGTCAGCAACCGCGCTCAGGCGATCGCGGTCGCCCTACGCGAGGGCGTGTTCCACTGAGCGGCGCCATCGGGCTGGGTCTGGCGGACGCCGCGCGTGAGCGCCGGCTGCTGCTGCGTATCATCGACACGATCGCCGCCGGACTGGAGCTCGAGCCGCTGGCCCAGGGCGTCGCCGAGCTGATCACCGAGGCGACCGACACCGACGTCTGCTTCGTGCATGTACTCGACGCCGATCGCGGGGTGCTCACGCTGACGGGCGCAACGCCGCCCTACGACGCCGTCGCCGGGCAGGTGACGCTGATGGTCGGCGAGGGCGTGACCGGCTGGGTGGCGGCCAACGGCCAGCCCGCAGTGCTGGTCGACGACAAGCGCGCCGACCCGCGCTACCGCTACATCCCCGACCTCCAGGGCGAGCGGTACACGTCGATGGCGTCGGTGCCGATGACGAGCCAGCCGGGCGCGCTGGTGGGCGTGCTCAACGTCCACACCATCGAGCGTCGCGTCTTCGCCGAGGCCGATGTACGCCTGCTGTCGTCCATCGGCAGCCTGGTCGCGGGCGCCATCGTCAGCGCCCGGCTGCACCGCAACGTCGCCGAGCGCGAGCAGGCACGCGAGCGCTTCGCGGAGCGCATCGTCGCCCTGCAGGAGGGGGAGCGCCGACGCCTGGCGGGTGAGATTCACGACGGCATCAGCCAACGCATCGTTGGGCTGGCGTTCTACCTGTCCGCCGCCGCCGATGCCGTCGCCACGGACGCGGACTTCGCGGCCAAGCAGATCGCGGCGGCTCGCCTGCTGGCCGACCAGGCGCTCGACGAGACACGGAATGCGATCGCGGGCCTGCGTCCCCCGGTGCTTGACGACCTCGGGTTGGGAGCCAGCATCGCCAGCTTGGGGCGATCGGTGCCCAGCGCCGACGTCGACGTGGACATCGATGTCGAGCCCGGCGCCCTGGCCGAACACGTCGAAACCGCGCTGTACCGCATCGCGCAGGAGGCGCTGCAGAACGTCGCCAAGCACGCCGAGGCCGAGCGCGTCTCGGTGACCCTGAGGCAGGCGGGCAACGACGCGGTGGAGCTGCGCGTCCGCGACGACGGCCGCGGCTTCTCGCTCGACGACCGGTCGGTCGCAGCGGGCGTGAGCTACGGCCTGTCGGGGATGCGGGAACGGGCGGATCTCATCGGCGGCACTCTGCGCGTGCAGTCAAGGCCGGCCGTGGGCACGACCATCGTCGTGCGCGTGCCGTTCGGTCAGGCCGCTGCCGGCTCCAGCTCGTCGGAGTAGCGGCCCGCCGCCGCAGCAGCGTTGCAGCGGGCGCGGTGCGCGAGAGTGTCCTGGGCCAGCTCGACATTGCCGGGCTCGCCACGCCAGGCCGCCAGCGCCGGGTCGACCAGCGCGCGGCCGAACGAGAAGGTCAGCACCCATGGCTGCGGACCGAGCGCGTGCATCGCCTGCAGGTGGACGGTCGCCACCGCCGGTGGCTGGCCACCGGACAGGAACGCGACGCCCGGCACGGCAGCGGGCACCGTGCGGCGCAGGACGCCAACCGTGGCGGCCGCGACCTGCGCGGCCGACGGCTGCTCGCAGCAGCCCTTGCCGGCCACGATCATGTTCGGCTTGAGCACCATGCTCTCCAGCGCGACGCCCTGCTCGATCAGCTGGGCGAAGACGGTGTGCAGCGCGTCGGCGGAGACCGCGGCGCAACGCTCGATGCCGTGGTCACCGTCCATCAGCACCTCGGGCTCGACGATCGGCACGATCCCCGCCTCCTGGCACAGCGCGGCGTAGCGCGCGAGCGCGTGAGCGTTCGCGACGAGGCAGGATCGCGTCGGCTGCCCGTCGCCGATCGTGATGACGCCTCGCCACTTCGCGAACCCAGCGCCCATCTCCGCGTACTCCTCGAGGCGTTCGCGCAGCCCGTCGAGACCCTCGGTCACCGACTCCTCCGGGTTGCCCGCCAGCGGCTTGGCGCCGGTGTCGACCTTGATGCCAGGCACGATTCCTCTGGCGGCGCAGGCGCGCGGGAAGGGTGTCCCTCCGGCGACGGACTGCCGTAGCGTCTCGTCGCACAGGATCACGCCGCTGATGGACTCGTCCAGCCCTGGCGTGGTGACCAGCAGGTCACGGTAGGCGCGGCGCGTCTGGGGACTGGCCGGTACCCCCGCGGCTTCCAGACGCTTCGACATCGTGCCGACGCTCTCGTCGGCGGCGAGGATGCCCTTGCCGGGGGCGACCAGGGCGCGAGCGGTCTGGGTGAGCTGGTCCATGGCCGCACGCTAGGCCGCGGCGGTCATCGCCGCCTCACCCGGCGCGGTGAACGGCAGGGGGAGGTTCCGCCGCGACGAAGCCGTCGAGATAGGCGGTCGTGGCCACGCGGCGGGAAGGCGATCCCGCTCTATGAGCATGCTATGCTCAGAGCATGGCCATATTGACGCGGCGTTTGCAGGTGTTACTCGACGAGGAGCGGTTCAGCCGTCTGGAAGACCTCGCCAGGCAGCGTGGCACTACCGTCGCCGTGCTGGTGCGCGACGCACTCGACCGAACGTATCGAGCGGGTCCCGCCCCTGATGAAGCGGCGGATCGGTTCCTCGCGCGCGAGCCGCTCGAACTCGGCTCATGGGAAGAGTCGAAGCGTGAGATCGAAGACAGCCTCATGAGTCGAGCCCAGTGGTGACGCGCTATCTGGTGGACACCAATGTCTTCGTGTACGCCAGGGGGCGCGACCATCCTTCGCGGTTGCCGTGCCGAGCGGTGCTCCGGGCCGGCGCGAACCGGCTGATCGACTTGGAGGCCAGCGTCGAACTCGTCCAGGAATATGCCCACCTGCTCCTGCGACGCGGCGTCAACCGGCCGGCGGCGTTGACGGAGATTGGTGAGGTGCGCAGCCAGTGCCGCTTACACGCGTTCGACCTCGAGGTGCTGGATGGCTGCACGGCGCTGCTCGGACGCTACCCAACCCTGGGCGTGCGTGACGCGGTCCATGCCGCCACCGCCCTGCGCGCTGGCATCACCACCATCCTCAGCGTCGACCGCGTCTTCGACACTGTCTCGGAGATCCAGCGCTACGACCCTGCCACCCCTGGCGCGTCCTGGCTCGCGGGCCAGGAGTAGCGAACCGGACCCTTCACTGCCTACGTTCAGCTCGTCTCGGGGTCGTGCGCAAAGTCGAAGACCCGGCTGGCCTTGATGTCGTCGGCCGTGATGGTGACCAGGTCACCCTTGGACACTTTGGCGTCGTCGCCGTCCAGTGCGTCCCACAGCCGGTTGGCGTGGCGCATGCGCAAGCGGTC
>JACCVM010000010.1 GCA_013698135.1 Euzebyaceae bacterium
GCAGCACGCGCCGCAGCTTCCAGATGATGGTCAGCTCCTCCTTGTCCAACAACAGCTCTTCCTTGCGTGTTCCGCTGGCCTCGATGTCGATGGCTGGGAAGATCCGCTTCTGCTCGAGCTTGCGGTCCAGCCGCAGCTCCATGTTGCCGGTGCCCTTGAACTCCTCGAAGATGACCTCGTCCATCTTGGAGCCGGTTTCGATCAGCGCTGAGGCGATGATCGTCAGGCTGCCGCCATCCTCGATGTTGCGGGCGGCGCCGAAGAACCGCTTGGGCGGGTACAGGGCGGTGGAGTCGACACCACCGGACATGATCCGCCCGCTGGCCGGAGCCGCGAGGTTGTACGCGCGGGCGAGGCGGGTGATCGAGTCGAGCAGGACGACGACGTCACGGCCGGCCTCGACGAGGCGCTTGGCCCGTTCCATCGCCAGCTCGGCGATCTGGGTGTGGTCGTCGGCCGGGCGGTCGAAGGTCGAGGCGATGACCTCGCCGGGGATCGACCGCTTCATGTCGGTAACTTCCTCGGGCCGCTCGTCCACGAGGACGACCATGAGGTGGCACTCGGGGTTGTTGAAAGCGATGGCCTGCCCGAGCTCTTTGAGGATCGTGGTCTTGCCAGCCTTCGGCGGCGAGACGATCAGACCGCGCTGACCCTTGCCGATGGGGGCCATCAGGTCGACGATCCGCATCGAGATCGGCCCTTCGGGGATCTCCAGGTGCAGCCGGTCGTCGGGGAACAGCGGTGTCATGTCCTTGAAGTCGGGGCGATGCGGCGGAGGGCCCTGCTGGTCGGCCTCGGCGCCGTTGACCATCTGGACCATGTGCAGCGCGGGAACCTTCTCGTTGTGGCGCTGCTGGCGGATCGGGCCCTCGATGACGTCACCGCGGCGCAGCCCGTGCTTGCGGACTTGGCCCTGCGAGACGTACACGTCGCGGTCGCCGGGCAGGTAGCCCGACGTCCGCAGGAAGCCGTAGCCCTCCGGGAGGATGTCAAGGACACCTGAACGAACCTCACCGGGCTCGGCGTTGGGATCGTCGTCGCGAGGCCGCCCCTGGGTCTGGCTGGTGCTGGTGTGGCTACTACCGCTGCTCTTGCCGCGACGGCGCTCACGCCGGCTGCGTCGGCGGCGGCCGCCGCTCTCGTCCTCATGCTGCTGACCGCCGCCCTGCGAAGAACCGCCGGTCTGCGAAGAACCGCCGGTCTGCGAGGAACCGCCCATCCGGGAAGGACCGCCTTCACGAGACGAGCCGCCGTTGGGCTGGCCACCCTCGGGTGACCTGGCGTCGGGTGTTCGCCCGGCGCTCTCGCCGGCCGGCTGAACCTGAGCCGGCTGAACCTGAGCCGGCTGAACCTGAGCCGGCTGAACCTGAGCCGGCTGAACCTGAGCCGGCTGAACCTGAGCCGGCTGGACCTGAGCCGGCTGGGGCACGACAGCGCGTTCGGGCGCTGGCGCCGCGGCAGTGAGGGAACTGGCGCTTCCGCCGGTGTCGGTCCCCCCGTCGCCGGACTGCTCGCCGCGCGCCTCGATCTCGCGCTGCTCGGCGGTGCGTTCACGGGTGCGGGTCCGGGTCCGGGGACGGATCCCGGCCTCGGCCGGCGCACCGTTGCCGGTGCTGCCGTTTCCAGCGGCGCTGCCGTTGGTGCCGAGGTCGAGCTGACCGCCGGAACCGGCAGCGGCCGACGGTGATCCGCCGTCGGCGGCACGAACGATGGCGTCGATGAGCTCAGCCTTCTTCAATCGTTGATAGCCGCGCATCCGTAGATCGGCGGCAATGGTCTTCAGCTCTGGGAGCTGCTTGCGGGCGAGGACGCCAGGGTCCATCAGCGGTACTCCTATTCGGGAGCGGGTCTGGAGGCCGGCACAACCAGATCGAACAGATCTGGGTCGGCCGAGCCGGGATTTGCGAAGCGGGTTGAATGGGTGTCGGTGGTATCGGTCACGACGAGCTCCATCACTCGGGAGATCGTCGCGTCGAGGCTGTAACTGGCAACCACGGGAACACCGTGCTGGACAGCGAGATCCCGTACGAAGGACTGAACGCGCCGGATGTCGTCGAAGTGCTCCAGGTAATGATCGTCGCGTCTGCTCCGAGTATCGGCAGCTCTGGCGACAAAGTGACTGCGGTGCAGCTGCTCGTCGTCCACGGTGATGACCATGGAAGCCACGATGGCCTCGGCGCGGCTGGGAATGTCCAGGAAGCCGGGAACCACGTGCGCGCCCTCGACGATCAGGTCGGTGCCTTCTATCACGGCGCGGCGGATGACTTGCGTCACCCCCACCGAGACGGCTTGCACCTGGCGGCGGAAGCCGGTGATGACCGAGTTGCCCTCCTCCGGTGGCTCCCGCAGGTACGGCGCCACGTCGAACGACGAAGCGTGGATGCTGGGCATCATCTCCTTGGTGAAGATGCCGCGCATCACCTCGCGGACGGCATCGGTGGACACGAGCCGCACGATGCCGAGCTGAGCCGCCAAGGTGGTGGCGATCGTTGACTTCCCGACGCCGGTCGTGCCGCCGATCAGCACCACCAGCGGGACGGTGCGGTCCTTGGCCCGCTGCCACCGGCGGTAGTTGTCGGCGTAGCGCTCACCGACCTGGTCGGCCAGGACCGCCGAGGCGATGTCGCGCAGCTCACGCGACGTGACACTGTCCCGGTCGGTGCTGTGCAGGCGCTGCTCGACCACCTCGGCCACCGAGTAGGCGCGGCTGGGCGGTAACCCGGCGGCCATGATGGAGGTGGCCATGAGGCCCTTGGAGTAGGGCAACCCAGCCTTGCCGTCGCGCACAGTCACCGCACGACGGGTCGAGCTGTGGGTGCTCGATCCCTGCGAAATCGGGGTGGGATCCATCTGGAAGACGAGGGGCTCCAGCTACCGGGCGGTGGCTCGCTCGTCCGCGAGTTGGGTTAGCGCTACCACCGCGTCCTGCAGATCCGTTGCGTCGCCGGCCGCCTCGTGCGCACCGACGATGATCGGACGGTTGTCACAGAAGACCACCCGAGCGCCCGCTCGAGCGGCACTGCGTACCGCGACGTCGACCGCCGCGGCCTTCAGCTCCACCAGCAGCACATCGAACGGCGGTGCCGCCGCGAGGTCGGAGATCAGGGCCGGTCGGTCGGCGAGGCGGTGGCTGGTTGCAACCACCTCGCAGCCGTGCCGCCCCTCAAGCGTGTCCACGAGGGACGCGCCGACTGTCGCTGGAGCCGTCGTCGCGAAGAACACCCGATCCCCGCCGACCGGCTCCAGCGGAACAGGACGGAGTACGGTGCGCAGGACGGAAGAACGTCGCGAGATGCTGCGGAGGGCCTCCGTGACGGCGTCCAACTTCTCTGGGACGCCTCGGGGAGACTCACACATGGTAACGACTATGAGGTCGGCCAGCAACACGCGGTACGAACCCAGGTAGCCGCGTACCAGTTCGGGGTCGCAGTCAGCCGGCACGACCAGCACGGTGGCGTCGGCGTGAACCGGAGGAACCGCCGAGCCGCTGCCCTCCACCAGGAGCAGATCGCCGGGCAGACCGTCGGCCGCGCGGACCGCCGCCGCCACATTGCTGTAGCCGACGGCACCTGCCAGGCCTCCGCCGCAGCGGCGCGCCCCGACCGTGGCCGCACCACTGGTGACGGCGTCCTCGTAGAAGTCGCTAGCGGCATGGCCCCCGGCGTCGGCGACCGCTAGGAGAGTCTCAGGGTCCAGGCGCGCTCCGGCCCGCACGATCACGGGTTGCGGCGGCCCACCACGTCCCATGGCCACGATGACCGGCTGCCTGCCGCTGGCATACAGCCGCCTCGTCAGCTCGCCGGCCACGGCCGTCTTGCCGGTGCGCTTGCCGGTGCCGACCACAGCGATCGTCGGGCGCCGGGTCAGCCGAGGACGCGCCGGCGGGGTGAGCACGAAGTCCGCACCCTCGTAGACCACGCCGGCCAGCAGCGCGTGGGCGGCCAATTGCAGCCGGCGGCGAGCGTCGAGGACGGGCTCGTCGGACAGGTCGACGATGACATCGGGATGATGCGCGGCGATGAGCCGGGTGAGGTGAGCGGCGGCGACGGCGACGTCAGGGGCGGGTCCACCGCTGGGGGCCACCCACTCGGCCGGAACGCCCAGGTCCACGTCGGCGCCACGCTCGACCACTTTCTCCGTCCCACCGAGAAACAGTGCGGCGACGGCGCTTGTTCCCTGCTCGGCCAGCGACCCCAAGGCGGCACGGATGACCGGCGGGTAGTGCTCGCCGTCGACGAGGACGACGGCTCGCCGTTCGGTCATGTCGCCGTGCTCAGGAGGTGTCGCGGGAACCGGGGCGGTCGGCCACCGCCTCATGCTCGGGCGGGACGTCAGTCTGTTCACTGCGTTGCTCCGGCGCGACGGGCGCGGCGAACAGCGGCTCGAACTCACGGTGGTACTGCTCGCCCGTCCGCGGGTTCCAGTGCGCGATCAGCGCGGACGCTCCGAAGGGGTACTTGCGGTGGATGCGCACCTGGTTGTTCTCGTACTCGATGATCGAGTAGCAGGGCCTGGTGTGGCCGCGCAGCTTCAGGCTGGTCGCGGTCCCGGCGTTGGCGATGTACAGGTGCTCGAGGCGCCACACGAACGGCACGTGCTTGTGGCCGGTGAGCACCAGGTCGGCGCCCGACGCCAGCAGCAGCTCCAGCAGGTCGCCGGCATCCTGCACGGTGCTGCGCTCGCGCCCGGTGCCCGGCACCGCGATCAGATGATGGTGCACCACGAAGACCTTCAGCTCGGCGTCGCAGTCGAAGGCCTTGCGGATCCAGTCGTACCACTCGCGACCGATGCGGCCCTCGTTCAGGTCGGGCTCGGACGAGTCCACGGCGACCATCCGCACCGGACCCACATCACGCACCCAGTGGCGCTCACCGAACAGCTCCTCGAAGTGCACGTAGCCGACATTGCGGCTGTCGTGATTGCCGGGGATGACATGCAACGGCTGGCGGATCTGCGACAGGTAGGCCGCCGCCGCCTTGTACTCCCCCGCCAGCCCCTCATTGGTCAGGTCGCCGGTGCACAGCACCGCGTCAGGGTCCAGGTCGTCGATCTCCAGCAGGACGCGGTTCATCAGGTTGGGCACGAAGTGCGGCGACCCGACATGCGGATCGGAGATCTGGGCGATCGTGACCATCGAGCTCCCTGCCGGCAGCGCCATCCGCCATCACCCTACCCAACAGCGTGCGGCCCGACGTGGCCACCGCCCGCAGCCCAACATGGTGCCGTTGCGGACATCACCGTCCGGACCTGCACCCACTCCGGGCGATCTCCCGGCCGAGATCCGAGTGGGTGCCGTAACGGACATCAGTGTCCGAACCGACACCCGGCAGATCAGCCGCTGCCCCCCGCGTACGAGGTCGGCGGGCAGACGGCAGCACCCGCGAGGTTCCAGCGCAGCGGCCACACGTCGAAGGCGTCGCCGGCGAGGTCGCGCACCGACTGCACCGCCGCCTCGTCGACCGAGGCGACGATCGCCAGCACGCTGGGGCCGGCGCCGGACAGGCAGGCGCCGATGCCGGCGTGGCGCAACGTGCCGACGAGCGTGCCGGACCGGGGCATCGCTGCCAGCCGCGCGGGTTCGTGCAACTCGTCGATCATCGCCTCCGGATCCCAGGCCATCCCGCCGGACAGGCCCGAGAGGACCACGGCCGCACGAGCGCCGTTGGCAGCGGCAGCGGTCAGCGGAACCTGGGCTGGCAGCATCAGGCGCGCGGCTTCGGTCGACTGGCGCTCGACCGGCACGCACAGGACCGGACGCAGCGCGGGAGTCGGTTGCAGCCGCCGTGCACGGCCGCCCGCCCACACCACCAGCCCGCCGAGTACGGCGGCTGCGGCGTTGTCGCCGTGACCTTCCAGCTCGGCGGCCAGCTCGATCAGGTCCGCGTCCCGGCCGCCCGCCCGGGTGACGGCGCGGCCGAGGGCGGCTCCCGCGGCGGCGGCGGCGGCCGACGATCCCAGGCCCCGCTCCAGCGGGATGTCGTTGCGCACCATCAGACTGACGTCAGGCGCCGTGACGCCGAAGCGCTCGCAGTAGGCCCCGAAGGCTCGCCACACCAGATTGTCGTCGCCGGTCGGCAACTCGTGGGCGCCGTGACCCTCGGTGTGCACACGTTGGTCGCCGCGGTCGCTGGTGCGTACCAGCAGCGTGCAGTCCAACGCCACGGCGAAGGCGTCGAAGCCGGGGCCAAGATTGGCGCTGGAGGCGGGGACCTCGACGCCGACGACCTGGCCAGGCGTCACCGGGACAGTCCCATCAGCTCGGCGGCGATGTCGACGTCGGGCGGAATCACCGGCGGCGCAGCAGCGCCTGTGATCGCCCAATCGGTCTCCTTCAGACCGTGACCGGTCAGCACGCAAACCACGCTGGAGCCCGCCGGCAGCTCACCGCTGTGCGACAGCGCCAGCAGCCCGGCGACGCTCGCGGCCGAGGCCATCTCGCAGAAGACGCCCTCGTGCGCGACCCGCCGGTAGGCCTGCAGGATCTGCCGGTCGGTGACGGCACGGATCGATCCGCCCGACTCCCGGGCCGCCGCCGTCGCCGAGCTCCACGAGGCCGGGTTGCCGATGCGGATGGCCGTCGCGATCGTCGACGGCGCGGTGACCACGGCACCGCGCACGATCGGCGCGGCGCCGGCGGCCTGGAACCCCCGCATCACCGGCAGGGAGTCGGTCAAGCCGTCGGCGTGGTACTCGCGGTAGCCCGCCCAGTAGGCGGTGATGTTGCCGGCGTTGCCCACGGGCATCACGTGGACATCCGGGGCGCGCCCGAGGAAGTCGCAGACCTCAAAGGCGGCGGTCTTCTGCCCGGCGATACGGTCGGGGTTGACGCTGTTGACCAGCCGCACCGGATACTTCTCGTCCAGGGTGCGGCACATCTGCAGCGCAAGGTCGAAGTTGCCGTCGACCTGGATCACGACGGCACCATGGACCAGCGCCTGCGCCAGCTTACCCAGCGCGATCTTGCCCTTGGGGATCAGCACGGCGCAGGTGAGGCTAGCCTTGGCGGCATAGGCGGCGGCCGAGGCCGAGGTGTTGCCCGTCGAGGCACAGATCACCGCCTCGGCGCCATCCTCGACGGCTTTGGAGATCGCCACCGTCATCCCGCGGTCCTTGAACGACCCCGTCGGGTTGGTGCCCTCGAACTTGAGCCAGACGTCGCAGCCAGTGATCCCTGACAGCGACTGGGAGTGAATCAACGGCGTTCCGCCCTCGCGCAACGTGACGTGCGGGGTGGCATCCGAGATCGGCAACCGGTCGCCGTACTCGGCGAGCAACCCTCGCCACTGCCCTCCGGTCGTGGCCCGCGTCTGCGTCACATGACGAGTCTATGGGGCAGAGTGGGCCCCACCGCCGGCCGCATTGCCTCCCCCCGGATAGCAAGCGGCCAGCGTGAGGCCCACGATGGGTGCGGCGACTCGCACGCAGTCACCCAGGGATTCGTGCTGCCCGGCGACATGGCTTGGAAGAATCTGCGGCCCGATACCGCCGCTCAGACCTCGCCGCCTTCCACCCGCATCACGCTGGCGACCGCGCGGACATGGTCAAGACCCCGCAGATCGTGCAACGTCGCCTGCACGTCGCGCTCTCGGGCCGCGTGAGTGATGAGCAGCAGCTGGGCTCGGTCGCCCGAGCCGTCCTGCCACACGCTCTTGATGGACACACGGTTGTGGCCGAAGGCCGTGGCGACCTCGGCAAGGACGCCTGCCTCGTCGGTGACGTCGAGCAGCACGTAGTACTGGACGATGAGATCGTCGACGGGCCGCAAGGCCTTGGCCGCCGCCGCGACCCCATCGACGGGGCGTTGCCCGGACAGCAGCGTGCGCGCCACGTCCACGACGTCGCCCAGGACGGCGCTGGCAGTGGGCAGTGCTCCGGCGCCGCGGCCGTAGAACATCAGGTCGCCGACCGCGTCGGCCTGCACGAACACGGCGTTGAACGAGTCCCGGACGCTCGCCAAGGGATGCGACACCGGGATCAGCGACGGGTGGACGCGAACGCCGATGCCGCCTTCGTGGTCCTCGGCGATGGCCAGCAGCTTGATGACGTAGCCCATGCGGCGGGCGTGGGCGATGTCCACCGAGGACACCCCGGTGATCCCTTCGCGGTAGACGTCCCCCGCGACGATCTCGGCGTCGAAGGCCAACGACGCGAGGATGGCGGCCTTCGCGGCGGCGTCGTAGCCCTCGATGTCGGCCGAGGGGTCCCGCTCGGCGTAGCCCAGCCGCTGCGCCTCGGCCAGGGCCTCGCCCAGCTCCATCCCTTCCTCGGTCATCTTGGTCAGGACGTAGTTGGTCGTGCCGTTGAGGATCCCAAGCACACGACGGACGCGGTCGCCGGCCAGCGACTCGCGCAGTGGCTTGATGATGGGAATCCCGCCCGCGACCGCCGCCTCGTACTCCAAGCGCACGCCTTTGGCATGCGCCAGCGCGAACAGCTCGGGTCCAAGGGTGGACACCAGCTCCTTGTTGGCCGTGACGACGCTCTTGCCAGCGGTCAACGCCCGGCTGATCAGGCTGCGGGCCGGCTCGATGCCGCCCATGACCTCGACCACGATGTCGACGTCGGGATCCTCGATCACCGCGCGGGAGTCGTCGGTCAGTTCCGCCACGTGCACAGTGCGGTCAAGCGACAGGCGACGCACCGCGACAGGGCCAACGCGCAGGCTGCAGCCCAGGCGGGTTGCGATCTCACCGGCGTGCTCATTCAGCAGCCGCACGACGCCGCTGCCGACCGTTCCA
The DNA here is from genome assembly GCA_013698135.1 of Euzebyaceae bacterium. Lineage (GTDB taxonomy): Bacteria > Actinomycetota > Nitriliruptoria > Euzebyales > Egibacteraceae > JACCTL01. Next base: position 8,739 of record JACCVM010000010.1, read on the forward strand.
CACCCCAGGAGGCCGACGGTGAGGCTGCGTTGGCTCATGGTGGGGCAGTGTAGGCGGGGCCCGGCATACTCCCGAGGCAGGGCTGAGTGAGGTCAGCCCAGCGCGACGTCATGGGACAGCACGTCGTCCAAGGTCTCCCTGTGCACCAGCACGCGCGCGCTGCCGTCGCCGGCGAGCACCATCACCGGGCGCGGCAAGCGGTTGTAGTTGCTGGACATCGCGTAGCCGTAGGCGCCGGTGGCGGCCACGGCCAGCAGGTCGCCATCGCCGAGGTCGTCGGGCAGGTCAACGTCGGTGGCGACGACGTCGCCGGTCTCGCAGTGCTTGCCAGCCACGGAGAACTCGGCGGTCCCGCCCGGCCTCGGCCTGCCAGCCGGCGCTACCTGGTAGCGGGCGCCGTACAGCGCCGGCCGCAGGTTGTCGCTCATGCCGCCGTCGACGCTGACCCAACGCCGCAAACCGGCGACCTGCTTGCCGGTGCCCACGCGGTACAGCGTCAAGCCGGCCGGCCCGACGATCGAGCGGCCCGGTTCGAACGCCAGGCGAGGCGTGGCCAGATTCCGGGCCGCCAGCTCGTCGCGGACCGTGGTGAGCAGCCGATCGGCGTAGGCGGTGATCGCCGGGATACGGTCGTCGGCGCTGTAGGCGATGCCGAGCCCGCCACCGAGGTTGAGCTCGTCCAGCTCGACGCCGTGGCGGTCGCGCACCTCACCGAGCAGACGGCACATCGCCTTGGCGGCCATGACGAAGTCGTCAGTCGCGGTCACCTGGCTGCCGATGTGGCAGTGGAGGCCGGTCAGGTGCACGCCGGGCAGGGCCAGCGCCCGCTCGATCCCTTGCGTCGCCGGCCCCACGCCAGAGGCTGGAGCCGAACTTGGCGTCGTCATGGCCGGTGGCGATGAACGTGTGCGTGGACGCGGCCACGCCTGGCGTGATCCGCAGCATGACCGCCAGCTGCCGACGTTCCTCCGCGGCGACCGCGGCGATCCGCTCCAGCTCGTCGAGGCTGTCCGCCACGATCGTGCCGACCCCCAGCTGCGCGGCGCGGCGGAGCTCGTTGCGGGACTTGTTGTTGCCGTGAAACACCACACGCTGCATCGGAAAGCCGGCGCGCTCGGCCGTCAACAGCTCACCGTCGCTGGCGACGTCGACTCCCAGCCCCTCGCCGGCGACCAGCTGCAGAACGCCCACGACGCACAGGGCCTTGGCGGCATAGACCACCGACACGTCCGGGCCGAATGCCCGGCGATACTCACGCATCCGCGCCAGCAACTCGCTGCGGTCCAAGACGTACAGCGGCGTGCCGTAGTTCGCGGCCAGCTCGTCGACGTCGACACCGCCGACCGAGGTCAGCCAGCCATCTCCCCAGCCGGCGGTGCGCGGCCAGGGTTGGCTCAAAGCTGGTCGTCGATGAGCTCGGTCGCTGACTCTCCGGTGCGCTGCAGCGCTCCTCGCTGCGCCCAGCGGTCGGGATCGACGGGTTCGCTGACCTTGATGTCTCCGGCGAAGTGCCGGTCCAAGACGGCGACCACGTCGGGGTCGAAGATCACGAGGTTGGCCTCTTCGTTCTGTCGCAAGGAGCGAGTGTCGAAGTTCGCCGAACCGACCGTCGCCACCAGACCGTCGATGCTCAGCACCTTGGCGTGCAGCATCGTCGGTCCGTAGCGCCAGATCATGACGCCGGCCTCCAGCAGCTGCTCGTAGTCCGCCTCGCCGGCCTTCTGCACGACCCGCTTGTCGGTGTGCTCGCCCGGGACCAGCACCTCGACGTCCACGCCCCGGCGGGCGGCGCGGCACAGCAGGTCAACGAACCGCTCGTCTGGAACGAAGTAGGCACTGGTCAGTCGCACGTGCTGCTCGGCCATGCCGATCATCCCGCCGTAGACGGTGGCCATCTCGCTCCAGCCGGTCTGGGACGGGCACTGCACCACCTGCACCAACGAATCCCCGCACTGCGGCTGCTCGGGGAAGCGGTCGGTCTCGTCGAACAGCGGTTGACCGGTCTCGGCCCAGTTGCCGACGAAGGCCCCGCGCAGACCGTCCACCGCGGGCCCGCGCACTCGCAGGTGGGTGTCACGCCACTCCTCGGGGTTGCGAGCGTCGCCCTCCCACTCCTTGGCGATGCCGACACCACCGATGAAGGCCACGTCCTCGTCGCAGACCAGCACCTTGCGGTGGGTGCGGTGGTTGGTTTCCCAAACCTTCCAGGTCGTCGGCGGGCGGAACCACTCCAAGTGGCAGCCGGCGTCCTTCATCTGCTCACCGAGTTCTTTGTTCATCGCGTGGGCACCGACGGCGTCGAGCAGCACCCGGACCCGGACGCCGTCGCGGGCGCGCTCGCTCAAGGCCTGCGCGAAGTGCTTGGCGATGTCACCGGTCCAGTAGACGTAGGTGGTGATGTCCACAGTGCTGGTGGCCTCACGGATCGCCTGCAGCATGGCCGGGAAGATCTCGTCGCCGTTGCGAAGGACGTCGACCTGGTTGCCCTCGGTGGCAGGGACCCCCACCAGTCCCTCGAGGGTGCGGCGGTACCTTTGCAGGCGGCTTGATCGCTGTAGTTCACTCATGGCAGGTCCCCCCGGGCCGACCCGGTCACATGCGGTCCGGCGCACTGACGCCGAGCAGGCCGAGCGCGTTGACGAGCGTCTGTCGCGTGGCGACGCACAGCCAGTAGCGGGCTGTCGTCAACTCGGAATCGTCACTGACCACGGTGCATTCGGTGTAGAAGCGATGGAAGGCTTCCGCCAACTCCTCGGCGTAGCGCGCGACCCGGTGGGGTGCGCGTTCGCCGGCCGCGTACTCGACAACCTCCGGAAACTCGCCGATGCGGCGGACGAGTTCTTCCTCGGTTGGGTGCAGCAACCTCTGTAGCTGGGCGTCGTCCGCTGTCCCCGGCTGCACGCCACGTTCCGTGGCGGTGCGCATGATGCCGGCGATGCGCGCGTGCGAGTAGTGCACGTAGTAGACGGGGTTCTCGCGGTCCTGTCGCACGACTTCGGCGATGTCGAAGTCGATCGTCACGTCGCTGGAGAAGCGCAGAAAGGTGTAGCGCGCCGCATCCGGGCCGACCTCGTCGATCAGCTCGTCGAAGGTCACCAGGTCGCCGGTGCGTTTGCTCATCCGCACCGGCTGGCCGTCCCGGAACAGGTTGACGAACTGGTGCACCACGAACTCGACGCGGTCCCGGCCGAAGCCCTCCGCATCGGCGACCGCCTTGAGCCGGCCGACATAGCCGTGGTGGTCGGCGCCCCACACAAAGATGCAGCGGTCGTAGCCACGCCCGAACTTCTCCGCCAGGTAGGCGCAGTCTGCGGCGAAGTACGTCGGGGTCCCGTCCGAGCGGACCAGCACGCGGTCCTTGTCGTCGCCGAAGGACGTCGTGCGCAGCCAGGTGGCGCCGTCCGTCTCGTAGACGTGCCCGGCGGTGCGCAGCCGCGCGACGGTGCGGTCCAGCGCTCCTGATTCGTGCAGCGTCCGTTCGCCGAAGAACTCGTCGAAGTCGACGCCGAGGCGCTGCAGGGTGGCGACAATGCGCTGGAGGATGCTCTGGTAGGCGGACCCGATGACGTCATCGGAGTCCAACGAAGACGAGGCGATCTCGCCGGCCAGCTCGGCGATGTAGGCGCCGCGGTAGCCGTGCTCGGGCGGTTCCTCGCCGCGCGTCGCGGCGGCGACGCTCTCGCCGAACAGCCGCATCTGCGTGCCCGCGTCGTTGAAGTAGTACTCCCGGGTGACCTTCCAGCCGGTGGCGTCCAGCAGGTTGGCGATGGCGTCGCCGAGGACCGCCTGGCGGCCGTGGCCGGCATGCAGCGGTCCCGTTGGGTTGGCCGACACGAACTCGACGTTGGCCGAGGGCGCGGGACCGGTGGCGTTCCTGCGGCCCCACGACGCACCCTGGCGGACCGCCGCGCGCACGATCCCCTCCAGCGCTGCGTGCGACAGGTGGACGTTGACGAAGCCGGGTCCGGCGATCTCGACGCGCTCGACGTCGTTTGGGGCGGCCAGGTGCTCGAGGATAGTGGCGGCGATGTCACGCGGTGGGCGTCCCACCGGCTTGGCCAGCGTGAGCGCGATGTTGGTGGCCCAGTCGCCGTGCTCGCGCTGGCGGGGGCGCTCGAACGCCGGTTGCCGGTCGGGCAGGCCGGCGTCGGCCAAGGCCTTGCGGAAGGCGATGGCCAGCTCAGCGGGGCCGCTGGGCGCTGGGGACGGCATCCAGCTACAGCCCCCGCTCAGCCAGCAGTCGTGCGACCAGCTCCATCAGGTCGATGGGGTCGAAGGGCTTGGTGACGTAGGACTCCACACCAAGATCTGTACCCTTGCGGACGTCGGCTTCCATCGCCCGGGCGGACAGGAACACGATCGGGATGTCGCGGGTGGCCTCGTCACCTTTCAACGCCTCGGCGACCTGCCAGCCGTTGACGTTGGGCATCATGACGTCCAGCAGAATCAGATCCGGCGGGTTCTCGCGAACCTTGGTCAGCGCGTCCTGGCCGTCCACGGCGGTGATGACGTCGTAGCCTTCCATCTCGAGGTTGACCTCGAGCAGCCCACGAATCACATGGTCGTCATCGACCGCCATCACACGCGCCAACACAGTCTCCTACCGCAGGGCCCCTCGAATGGTACCCATCGCCGCTGCTGAGCCGATCCGGCAGGCGTTCACGGGCAGGCGGGTGCGCAAGCGGACACCGGTGTCCGAACCCGCACCCGGCCGGCGTGCGTGACGGGTGGTCTCGGCGAGCGGGTGCATCAGCGGACACCGGTGCCCCAACCCGCACCCACTCGACGGCCATCGCTCACGTTCGCCGCTGGTCGAGTTGCGCAAGCTGCCCGCCTCGGACGGCCAAGCCCCCTGTACACTGCGCCGCCTGCCCGCGTAGCTCAGGGGATAGAGCGTCTGCCTCCGGAGCAGAAGGCCGCAGGTTCGAATCCTGCCGCGGGCACCATACCCGGTCTGGCCAGGCACTTTGTCCACCACTCGCTCGTCACGCCGACTAGCATA
>JACCVM010000017.1 GCA_013698135.1 Euzebyaceae bacterium
ACCTTGATGTTCGCCCGCACGGTCTTCTCCGCTACGGCGACCTGCGCGGCGAGTTTCCGGCGGAACTCGGCGGCGCCCTCCGGGTCGACGGGTATCTCCGCGCGCAGCGTCGACTCGACGCCCCGGATCTGCGCCGCGACCTGTGCGCGAAGCCGCTCCCCCTCGGCATTGACCGGCACCTTCAGGTTCACCTGCCGCGCCAGCTGCGCGAGCTGGGCGCGGACCATCCGCTCGAAGTCCGCGGTCAGCGGGTCGAGGGGAACCTTGAGCGGCGCGGGCCGGGCGCTGCGAAGCTCGCTGTCGGCGCCCTGGGCGAACTCCCGGCCCGCCTTCTCGCCGGAGCGCCGCGCATCGCGCTCAGCGCCGCTCGAATCGGCCTCTATCCGAACAGAGGCGACGTCGAGAATTTTCGCCATTAGCGCCACCCATCCTGACCTGGGCTGATAGCATTGAACCTATGGCAGTATTCGGTGACCAGCGCTTGCCTCTGCGTTTCTGGGCGAAGGTCCGGCGCAGCACTAACGGGTGCTGGCGTTGGACTAGCCGCGTCGATGCGCAGGGGTACGGCCAGTTCTCGGTGAGCCACAGGGACACCCAGCCTGTGCACCGCTGGGCCTACCACGTCCTGGTGGCGCCGCTGACGGCGAAGCGCGGCGAACCAGGTCACCTGCAGGTGGACCACGAGTGCCACAACCGCAGCAAGAGCTGTGCTGGCGGTCCGGGATGCCTGCATCGCCGCTGCGTGAACCCGGCCCATCTCCGCGCGGTTGTGGCGAAGACGAACGTCCTGGCGGGCAAGGGCCGTGCGGCGGTCTTTGCGAGGGCCACCCACTGCCTCAACGGCCACGAGTTCACGGCGGCGAACACCTATCGTGACCAGGACGGGCACCGGAGCTGCAGGCGATGCCGGATCGACCAGAGCCGGGAGAACCGGCGAGTGAAGGCACAGGCTCGCGGCCCGATCCCGCATTACCAGTCGTTCAAGACGCACTGCCCGCGCGGGCACCTCTACAGCGGCGAGAACCTGTACGTGGCACCGGATGGCTCGCGCAAGTGCAAGGCGTGCTGTGTCCGACGGAACGTCGAATACCAGGAACGCAAGTGCGGCGGCCCACGTCCCGGCCACCGTCGCGACTGGACGCACTGCCCGCGCGGCCACGAGCTGGCCGGCGAGAACCTGTACGTGGTGCCTGGGTCGGGGAAGCGGCGGTGCAGGACGTGCCACCGTGCGCACAGCCGGTCGTAGCTGCACGGTTCACCCCCCTCCGGTCAGTCGTCTGGTGGCGGCCTGCTGGTGGGGCAACGTGCCCCACGTGTCGCGCTCCCGCGCCGCATCGTCAGTGGTGGTGGCGAGCTGCTGGTGGTGCATCTGGCCGCGCCAGCGGTCCATCACCTCAGTGATCTCCTTGAGCGGCTGCTCGACGGCGACGACGGTCAGCAGGTCGCACACGTCGGACAGCGGGGTGCGGGCACGGGCGCCGGCCATGAGCAGCCGACCTCGCATGTAGGGGCCGATGGACGGGTCAGAGGTCAGGGCGAGGAGAGCTCCGACCTCTCGGTAGGGCGGTCGGCTGCCACCGCCATCAGGTCGGAGAACAGCTCCATGAGCTGGGCCTGCTCGACGGTGACGTCATCGTCGTGGGCCATGAGGTGCACCCAGCGGCGGCGGGAGGACCCAGCGTCGAACGCCTCGTACAGCGGCAGCAGCTCGACGGGGGTGTGGTCCCCGTTCGGGTCGTCGAAGTGCCCGTCGACGACGGTGGCCGTCCACCTCGCCGGCGTGCCGTCGTCGTCGACCATGGAGCGACGGAGGATGTTCTCCAGGTAGCCCAAGGCGTGGCGCAGTTCCCCGTGCTCGGTCTTGCCCTCGGCCACCCCCATCAAGGAGATGGCGCCGGTGGTCTCCTTCCACCCGAACATCGGCCGCGCCTTGAACTCGTGGGGCTCCTCGGTGCGATCGCGCAGGAACACAAACTCGAACTCGTGCACCGGGGCGGGCTGTCCCCCGTTC
>JACCVM010000019.1 GCA_013698135.1 Euzebyaceae bacterium
TCAGCTGCTCGGCGTACAGGCCCCAGCCCTCGATCATCGCGTGGGACTCGACCACCTTGCGGGTCAGCGACGGCAGCCGGTTGACGCTGGTGATCTGCAGGTGGTGGCCGGGGTAGCCCTCGTGGGCCGACACAGACTGGAGCGACGCCCAGCTGTGGTCGCGCAGTCCGGACGGCTCGGGCGGCGGCGTGACGATGACGTGGCCGCGCTGCACCTCGTCCATGGGTCCGGGTGGCTCGTAGGCGGCCAGCGGCAGGAAGGCGCGCTGGCACTCCGGGGTGGCCTCGACGGCGACCACCGGCGCGTCGGGCAGCGGGTTGGTCACGATCCGGTTGGAGAACACGAAGTCGGCGAGCTTGGCCATCTCCGCGCGGTAGGCGTCGACGAGACCGTCAGCGCTGGGATGGTCGCGCTTGACGTCGTCGAGGGCCGTGACCCAGTTCGGTTGCTCGGCGGTCCCCTGCTGTGATGTCCGGGGGTAACCCATGGCGGCAGCGTGTTCGGTCATGGTCTCGATGATGTCGGCGATCTCTGCCTCGCCCGAGGCCAGCAGATCAGCGGGGTCGTCGAAGACGGCGTGGACCTCGGCGAGCCGGCGCCGCAAGGCCGATTCTCCCAGCGCGTACGAGGCGGGTTGGGAAAAGCGGGACGCGTGCTCGTCACCCAGCCAGGCCGCATAGGCCCGCAGGGCGTCAGCCGCTGCCTGGCCGACGGTGGTGGCGCGTGCCGCCAAGGCTGTGCCGGCGGCGAGCTCGGCGACCATCGCGGGCACGGTGTCCGCCGCCGAGTTGGCGGCGTCGATCGCCATGTCGCGCCAGTGGGGTGGGCACGGCTCGTCGAGCAGCTCGCGGGCCGCCTCCAGCAGCCGTGGAGCGGTCTCCAGGCGTCCGCAGGCGTCGGTCAACCGCTGCTCCAGCGGCGCGAACTCGCGGCGGAGCAGCAGCACGCTGTTGGGCACGATGCTGGCGGCCGTGTGCGGGTTGCGCCGCCACTGGCGTTCCACCTCCTGCTGGAAGGCGGCCTCGGCGATGGTGGCGTCCAGCGCGTCGCGGTCGGCGGCCTCCTCGGCGTCCGCGGGCAGGATCGCCGCCAGCCGGGTACGCAGGCCGGCGAGGTCGCGCTGATAGCCGTCGAGCATCCTGGCGTTGATCTCAGGTAGCTCGCCGTCGCGGTCGTGCAGGCCCAGTTCCGTCCCACGTTGGGGGAACGCGGCCACGACGACGTCGAGGTAGCTGCGGGCGATGGTGTCGGTCGCGTCGCTGATGGCGTGCCTCTCGGGTTCAGGTACCGGTGCCTTCTTTGGCGATGGGGGCGAAGCTGTCGTTGATCGGCTGCTCGCACAACTCGGCGACGGCGTCGTGCACCTGTTGGGTGAAGGCGCGGCGCGAGCCCGGGTCGGTGGTGGGCGGTGGCACGACGGAGCCGAAGTTGACACGCATGACGCCGGGGGCGGGGCGGCGCAGGGCGGGGCGGCTGTGGCGAGGCCAGACCTGGGCTGTGCCGATCAGCCCGACCGGCACGGTCGGCACCTGGGCAGCGGCGGCGATGCGGGCCATGCCGCTGCGGAAGCGGTACAGCTCGCCCGTCGCCGAGCGGGTTCCCTCGGGGAAGATGCCCATGACGTCACCCGCACGCAGCAGGTCGGCGATCGTGTCGAGCATCCCCAGGTCGGCGGTGCCGCGCTCGATGGCGACCATCCCCATCATCTGGTTGAAGCGCCCGAAGGCACCGCGGGCGAGTTCCATCTTGCCGAGGAACCGCATGGGTCGGTGCAGCACCGCCGCCAGCAGGTAGTGGTCGAGGAACGAGCGGTGGTTGGCGGCCAGCAGCACCCCACCCTCGGCCGGCACACTGGCGACGCCCGTGGCCTGGGCCCGCAGCAGGCGCGCCACCTGTGGCCCGACCCAGCGGTGCGCGAAGCGCATTGCGCTGTCGGTGGCGGCGACGCTGGTTGAGGTCACGTTGCGCTTGGCGCCCGTCAGGCGAACAGGCCGCCGTCGACCTGCACGACGGAGCCGTTGACGTAGCGGGCCTCGTCCGAGCACAAAAAGGCCACCACCGAGGCCACCTCGGCGGCGGTGCCGAGCCGTCCGGCCGGAATCCGCGCCAAAAACTCATCGCTGTCGATGGCGGCGGTCATGCCGGTTTCGATGAAGCCGGGAGCGACGGCGTTGACGGTGATGTTGCGCTTGCCGACCTCCCTGGCCAGCGCCTTCGTCATGCCGACCAGACCCGCCTTGGAGGCGGCGTAGTTGGTCTGTCCGGCGTTGCCGTGCAGCCCGACCACGCTGGTCAGGTTGACGATGCGGCCGGAGCGCGTCCGCAGCATCCCGCGCAGCGCCGTGCGGCACAGGGAAAACGCGGCGGCCAGGTTGACCTGCAGCACCATGCCGAAGGCGTCGTCGGTCATCGACATCGCCAGCCCGTCGGCGGCCACCCCGGCGTTGTTCACCAGCACGCTGACACCGCCGACCTCGTCGATTGCCGCCGTGAGCGGTTCGACGCTCTCGCGTAGGTCGGCCCCGACGACCCTGGTCTCCACTCCGGCCTCGTCGCAGCGCCTGGCCACGGCCTCGGCGCCGGCACGGTCACCGCCGTAGTGCACGATCAGGTTGCGGCCCTGAGCCGCCAGTGCCTCGGCGGTGGCGGCGCCGATCCCCTTGGAGGCGCCCGTGACCAGCGCCCAGCGCGACGGTTCCCTGCTCACGCGCCGGCTCCGGAAGCTGTCGCGTCGCGCAGATCGTCTGGCCGCGACACGGTGCGCCGGCCAAGGGACCGGTCGGTGCGCTTGACCAGACCGTTCAGCACCGGCGACGCGCCGAGCTCCACGACCTCGTCGACGCCGAGACCGGCCAGCGTGGTGACCGTCTCCCGCCAACGCACCGGGGCGGTCAGCTGCCGGCGCAGCAGATCAGGCCACTCCCCCGCGGCGGTGTGCGGCTGGGCATCGACGTTGGCCACCACGGGCACGCTCGCGTCGGCGAAGCCGGCGGAGTCCAACGATTGCCCGAACGGCTCGACCGCGGCGTCCATGTGCGGGCTGTGATAGGCGGCGCCGACCTTGAGCGGCAGCACCTTGCCGCGGCCGCTGCGATCGCCATCGTCGCTGTTGAGCCGCTCGGTCAGGCGCGCCAGCGCCTCCGACGAGCCGGCGACCACGATCTGCCCCGGGGCGTTGTCGTTGGCCACGTAGGCACCCGACTGCCTGCACGCCTCGGCGACGGCGTCCACGTCGAAGCCGAGGTAGGCGACCATTGACCCGGGGGCCGCGTCGGCCGCCTGCTGGGTGCGCTCGGCTCGCGCCTCGACCAGGCGCAGCCCGTCGGCAAAGTCCAGCACTCCCGCGGCGACCAGGGCGTCGTACTCGCCGAGCGAATGGCCGGCCACCGCCACCGGTTCGGCGCCTCCGGCCGCCCGCCAGGCCTCCAGCAGCACGATGTGGTGCACGAACAGCGCGAGCTGGCACTTGGCCGGCTCCCGGAGCTCGTCGGCGGGCGCGTCGAGGCTCAGGCGGCTCACGTCCCGGCCGAGGATCTCGTCGGCCTGCGTCCAACGGGCGGCGGCGGGGTGATCGGCCCATGCCCGCGCCATCCCCTCGACCTGGCTGCCCTGACCGGGGAACACCAGCGCGACTGCCGTCACCGGTCCTCCGACAGCTTCAACGACGGGAACGCCGGCTGACCGGTCACGATCGCCGCCTCGACGACGGACTGCAGGTCAGCCAGCGTGCGGACCTGGGAGGGGTCCTCGGGGTTGATCCGCACGCCCGTGGACTCCTCCAGCGCCACCTGCAGCTCCACCACCGACAGCGAGTCCAGCTGCAGGTCGGCGTCCAGCTCGGCGTCGGGGCGCAGGTCTGCCTGGGGAATGCCGAACAGGTCGTGCAGGGCCGAGGCGATCCTGGGGTCGAGACGCGGCGGGTCGGTCATGGGAGGCGGATCCTGCGTTCGGCGCGAGGCGGGCTGGTGGGCGGGCTGGGTGGCGGGCTGGGTGGCGGCAGCCTACCCGCCCGACCACGGCGGCGGCCAAGCCCGGCCCGTCGGTCAAACCGCCTGAAAGGCCAGTACGGCGTTGTGCCCGCCGAACCCGAACGAGGTGGACAACGCGGTGCGCAACGCCTGCTTCCGCGGTTCGCCGGCCACCACGTCCAGGTCGCACGCCGTGTCGCGCCGCTCGAGGTTGAGGGTGGCCGGCACCACCCCGTTGGCCAGCGCCATCACCGTGGCGACCGCCTCCACCCCACCCGCGGCCCCCAGCAGGTGGCCAATCGCGGACTTGGTCGAGGTCACCGGGATGCGGTCGGCCTGGCTGGCGAACACCGCGCGCACCGCCACCGCCTCGGCGGCGTCGTTGAGCCTGGTCGACGTCCCGTGCGCGTTGATGTGGTCGACGTCGGATGTGTCAAGCCCGGCGTCGTCCAGCGCCAGGCGCAGCGCGACGATGGCGCCATCGCCGTCGGGAGCGGGCTGGGTGGGGTGATACGCATCGTTGCTGATGCCGTAGCCGCTGACCTCGGCCAGGACGGTGGCCCCACGCGCCGCAGCATGCGCCGGGCGCTCCAGCACCACGACGCCCGCGCCCTCGCCCGTGACGAACCCGTCCCGGTCGACGTCGAACGGACGGCTCGCCCGCGCCGGCTCGGCGTTGCGCCGGCTCAGGGCCCCGGCTGCGGCAAAGCCGGCGATGGTCAGTGGGTTCACCGCCGCCTCGGCCCCGCCAGCCACCACGACGTCGGCGCGGCCGGCGCGGATCAGGTCCAGCGCCGAGCCGATGGCGTCGCTGGCCGAGGCGCAGGCCGAGACCACCGAGTAGTTGGGGCCGCGCAGCCCGTGGCGGATGGCAACTTGGCCTCCGGCCATGTTGAGCGGCAACGCGATCGCCAGATACGGCCGCACCCGCCGTGGTCCGCCGGTGCGCAGCCGCTCGTGCTGATCGGTGGCCTCCTGAATGGCGCCGATGCCCGAGGCGATCACGACCCCGACCCGCCGAGAGTCGGCTTGGTCACCCAGCGGCCAGTGCATGCCCTCCGCCGCGGCGAGCAGGCCCGCCTGTCCCAGCGCCTCGGCGGCGGCGACCAGCGCGTACTGCGCGAAGGGGTCGAGTTGGCGGGCCAGGCGTCGGGGCAGGTGCTCGGTCGGCTCGAACCCGGGCACCTCGCAGGCGATCTGCACGGCGTGGTCGCTGGGGTCGAAGCGCCTGATGCGCGCGGCCGTGGACCGCCCGGCCAGCAGGCCGTTCCACAGCGGCTCAACGCCGACGCCGTACGGCGTGACCGCACCCAATCCTGTGACGGCGACGGTGCGGGACGTTGGCATCGGCTCCTCGCGGTGGTCTGCCGGCGCATGGTAGCCGCGGGTCCACAGTACGGCTTCGGCGATCCCGAGCGGTTCCACGCGATCATCCCGTGTGCGACCGTACGGTGCCAGGCCCAGCCGGGGCCTGGCACGATGCAGACATGCTTCTGCTGCGGCTGTGTCTGCTTGTCACGCTGCTGATCGCCGCGCTGCTGGTGCCGCCGGGATCGGCGGCCACCCGTCCCGGGGTTGCCCGCCCTGCTCCCGACCGCTCGGCGGCGGCGACCTGCACGGCGCTGACCCTGCGCCAGCGGGCGGCGCAAGTGGTCACCACCGGTATCCCCGCGACCAGGGCGACGGCCACCGCCCGGCGGCTGGTGCGGCGCCACGCTGGTGCAGTCGTGCTGTTGGGACACAACGTGGAAGGGCGCTGGCAGGTCCGCCGGCTGACACGACGGCTACGCGCTGCCGCCCCTGCCCGTCTGCTCGTCGCGGTCGACGAGGAGGGCGGCCGCGTCGCGCGCCTCGGCAACGCCGGCCTGGTGACTCGGGTTCCGTCGGCCCGCTGGATGGCCGTCCACGACAGCGTGGCCAAGACCCGTCGGCGCGGCGCGCGACTGGGCCGCGAGATGCGTGAGCTGGGCGTCAACTGGAACTTCGCCCCGGTGCTCGACGTCGCGGCGGCGCCAAGCGGCACAGTCATCGGCGATCGCTCCTACAGCTCGGACCCCGACGTCGTCAGCGCCTATGGCCGCGCCTATGCGCGCGGGCTGCAGTCAGCCGGTGTACGGACCACCGGCAAGCACTTCCCCGGCCACGGCCGCACCACCGTCGACTCTCACGAGACGCTGCCCACCGTCAACGCGTCGCTGCGGCGCCTTCGCCGGACGGACCTGCGACCCTTCGTCACCGCCGGCGGAGACCTGGACGCGGTGATGACGGCACACGTGCGCTACCCCAAGCTCCGCGTGCGACGGCCCGGCAGCCTGTCGCCGAAGATCCGCCGGCTGCTGCGCGCCGACCTCGGCTACGAGGGGCTGATCGTGACCGATGCTCTCGAGATGGGCGCCGTCACCAGCCGCTACCGGGTGCCTCCGGCCGCCGAGCTGGCGATCGTCGCCGGCGCGGACGTTGCGCTGGTGGGCGACTGGCGCTGGACGCCCGCCGTCACCGACCGCCTGGTGGCCGCCGTGGAGGCGGGACGCCTGTCCCACCGGCGCCTGGAGACCGCCGCCGGACGCGTGCTGGCCGCCAAGCGTTACCGCCCCGCGATGATCGACTGCCTGCTGCGCTGATTCCGCCGCCTACCCGGTTGACCGCCACCTAGGCTGGCGGCGTGGCAAATGACACCGCCGTCGCGGTCGAGGAGCTGACCAAGCGCTACGGCGGGCGCACCGTCGTCGACGCGGTGTCGCTGCGGGTCGACGCCGGCACCGTGGTCGCGCTGCTCGGTCCCAACGGCGCCGGCAAGACGACCGCCGTGGAGTGCATCGCCGGCTTCCGGACGCCCGACGCCGGCAGCGTGCGGGTGCTGGGCGCCGACCCCAGGGCCGACCGCCACAAGGTGATGGAGCGCATGGGGGTGATGCTGCAAGAGGGCGGCGCCTACCACGCGGCGACCCCGCGCGAGATGCTGCGGCTGTACGCCGCGCTGTACCCGAACCCGCTGGACAGCGACGCGCTGCTGGAGCGCCTTGGCCTGACCGAGGCGGCCCGCCGGCGCATCCGAACGCTGTCCGGTGGGCAGAAGCAACGGCTCAACCTCGCGCTGGCGCTAGTGGGTCGGCCGTCGGTGCTGCTGCTGGACGAGCCCACCTCGGGCATGGACCCGCAAGCCCGCCTCGACGCCTGGGACCTCGTCCGCGAGCTACGCGACGACGGTCTGGCCATCTTGCTCACGACCCACTTCATGGACGAGGCCGAACGCCTGGCCGACGTGGTGGCCGTGATCGACGCTGGCCGCCTGTGTGCGGTGGACTCCCCCGCCGCCTTGGTCGCCGCCGACACGCGCGCCGGTGGCCGGCTGCTGCTCACGTCACCCGAGGACCTCGATGCCGCCGGGCTGGCCGCAGGGGTCGGTGCCGCGGTAACGCCCGACGGCGTCGGTCGCTGGCTGCTGGAGGCCGGTCCCGAGGCCATCCCGCGCGTCAGCGCCTGGTTCGCCGAGCGCTCGCTGACGCTGACCGGGATCAGCGTCAACCCGACCAGCCTTGAAGACGTCTTCTTGCGCCTGACTCGGCAGGGCGGACGATGAGCCTGGGGCGGTTGCGGGCGCAGGCTGCGATGGAGCTGCGGCTGCTGTTGCGCAATGGCGAGAACCTGCTGGTCACCCTCGGTATCCCGGTGGGGCTGCTGGTGTTCTTCAGTGTCGTCGACGTGTTGCCCGTGCGGGGACGGCCGGTGGACTATCTGGTGCCCGGCGTCCTCACCCTGGCGTTGATGGGGGCCGGGATGGTGTCGTTGGCCATCGCCACCGGCTTCGAGCGCTTCTACCTGGTGCTCAAGCGGCTGGGCGCGACGCCGCTGCGCCGCACCGAGTTGGTGGCCGCCAAGATCGGAGCCGTCCTGGCGGTGCAGGCCGTGCAGGCCACCGTCGTCGTTGCGGTGGCGTGGCTGCTCGGGTGGCGACCGGCGCTCGGTCCCAGCGGCGTGCTGCTGGCCGGCGGTGCGCTACTGCTGGCCACCGCGGCGTTCTGCGGCGTCGGCCTGGCGCTGGCCGGACGGCTGCGAGCCGTGGCCACGCTGGCGCTGGCCAACGCGCTGTTCGTGGTCCTCCTCCTGATCAGCGGCATCGTGTTCCCACTGGCAGCGCTGCCCGCCGCACTGGCCACGCTCTCGACGCTGCTGCCGCCCGCCGCCCTCACCGAGGTTCTACGGGCTGCGTTTGCCGGCACCGCCTCGCGCGCGGACGCCTTG
>JACCVM010000031.1 GCA_013698135.1 Euzebyaceae bacterium
CCCTTGATGAGCTGCGCCTGCACGGACGGACGCGCCGTCAGCACCCGCAGCTCCCCCATGCGGGCAAGCCTAGCCCGCCCTCGGGCATCCTCGCCCGCTGCGATATCGTCGGGCCGCCGACAAGGAGCTGGAATGCCCGAGCCCGTCATCGTCGCCGCCACGCGAAGCCCCGTCGGACGCGCGTTCAAGGGCTCGTTGGCCCATGTCCGCCCCGACGACCTCGCCGCCGAGATGGTGCGAGCGGTACTGGCCAAGGTGCCGCAAGTGGACCCCGGCGAGGTGGAGGACGTGCTGCTCGGCTGCGGCCTGCCGGGCGGCGAGCAGGGCTTCAACATGGGCAGGCTCGTCAGCGTGCTGGCCGGGTTGCCCGACGTCCCCGGGACCACCGTCACCCGCTACTGCGCCTCGTCCCTGCAGACGATCCGGATGGCGGCGCACGCCGTCAAGGCCGGCGAGGGTGACATCTTCGTCGCGGCCGGCGTCGAGATGGTCAGTCGCTTCGTCAAGGGCAGCTCCGACAGCCTGCCGGACACCATAAACCCCCGCTTCGCCGAGGCCGGTGCCCGCACGGCGCAGCGCGCCAAGGGCGGCGACGACAGCTGGGTTGTGCCCGAAGGGCTGCCGGACATCTACATCGCCATGGGGCAGACCGCCGAGAACGTGGCGCAGCTGGAGGGCGTGACCCGCGAGGAGATGGACGCGTTCGCCTTGCGGTCGCAGAGCCGAGCGGTGGCCTCGCAGCGCAACGGCTTCTTCGACCGCGAGATCACCGCGGTCACGCTGCCCGACGGCACGGTGGTGAGCAGGGACGACGGCCCGCGCCCCGACACCTCGATGGACAAGCTCGCGGGGCTGGAGCCGGTGTTCCGCCCAGACGGGCGGGTCACCGCCGGCAACGCCTGCCCCTTGAACGACGGCGCCGCCGCGGTGGTGGTCGCCAGCGACACGCGTGCGCGCGAGCTGGGCATCACCCCACTGGCGCGCATCGTGTCCACCGGCGTCAGCGCGCTGCACCCGGAGATCATGGGACTCGGCCCGGTCAAGGCCAGCCGGCAGGCGCTAATCAGGGCACAGATGACCATCGCTGACGTTGACCTGGTGGAGATCAACGAGGCCTTCGCTGCCCAGGTGATCCCCTCTGCCCGGCAGCTCGGCGTCGATGTCGACAAGCTCAACGTCAACGGAGGCTCGATCGCGATCGGCCACCCGTTCGGGATGACCGGGGCCAGGATCATGAACACCCTGCTCAACGGCCTGGCCAGCGCCGACAAGACCATTGGGCTGGAAACGATGTGCGTTGGCGGCGGGATGGGGATGGCGATGATCGTGGAGCGGCTGCGGTGACAGCGACAGGGACCGCCATCATTCGTTCGGACTAGATCGATTTAGTCCCTGCGGGTCCTTTCGCTGGTCTTCCCACGCCTCTTACACTTCCGGAAGATGAGCGGGACGATGGGTAGGGGGCGGGTGGCGTCGGTGTATCGGGGGGAAGATCGTCGGCGGATCGCTACCGGGGTCGCCTCGACCGGGCGCCACGACGTCGGCCGGAGGGTCGCCGTGCTGGTCGCGGTGGCCCTGCTGGTGACTATCGTCCTGCCCCTGCCGCCGGGGCGAGGGGCCGACGCGCGGCTGATGACCGACATGCTGCAGATGGCGTCGCTGGTGCTCGCCCTCGGGGTCAGCGCCATGGGCCTGGTCCGCTGGCGGCTGACCGGTGACGCCGCCGCGCTGTGGATGTCGACGGCTCTGGGAGTCTTCGGACTCGTGCGCCTGGGATTGGTCGAGCTGCTGCCCGTGGTCGTGGCCGGCGACGTCGTCAGCGTGCTGGCGGGCTGGTTGCGTCCCGCCAGCCTGCTGGTGACCGCGGGGCTCCTGGCCGGGGCGGCCAGGGCACCGCTCATCGACAGCCGCCGCACGCCCCTGCAGATGTGCGTGACCGCTGCGGGGGCGCTCGCGCTGGCGGCGGCGGTCATGGGGTTCATGCCGGGAATCTCGTCGTTCGTGGACGGCGTGAGAGGCGGGGGAGCCCGCCCATATACCTCCACGAGCGGCCTCGGGGTGATGCCGCTGCTGTGGCTGACCGGAGCGGGGGCCTTCATCTGGATCGGGCGGCGCCGGCAGCGGTGGCTGTTCACCGGCTGCGGCCTGCTGCTGCTCGCCCTGGCCCTGGGTGAGATGACCAGGGTGGCCGCGCCGGGTTCCGTCGTCGGCGGACTGCTGGGACGCGAGCTGATCCGGTTGCTGGGGCTGTCCATCGCGTTGTCCGGTGCCACTCGGGAGGTGCTGCTGACCTACCAAGCTGCCTCTCGATCGCTGTTCCGCTTTGAGTACCGAGCGGCCACCACCGAGGAGCGGATGCGTGTGGACGCGGCCGCCGCCGAGGAGCGGGCGCACGAGGCGCGTTCCGCTCTGGCCGCCATCGAAGGAGCGACGGTGACGCTGGAGCGCTACCGCGAACGCCTTGACGTCGAGACGCGGACCGCCCTGTCGGCCGCTGTCAGTACCGAGATCCGGCGGCTGCAGCGACTGGTGAGCAACCAAGCCGACGATCCCGCGATTGCCGAGTTCGGCCTCGCCGCGGTGCTCGAGCCGCTGCTGGTCACTGAGCGGGCCCGCGGTACGGATGTGGTTGCCGACACCCCAGCCGTGCTGACGGTGCTCGGCCGAGCCGACTCCACTCAGCAGATCGTGCAGACGCTGCTGGACAACGCCCGCCGTTACGCGCCGGGCTCCGCCGTGACGGTTCGCGCGTACGCTGACGGCGACCGGGTGGTCCTGCGGGTGGAGGACCGTGGACCCGGCGTCGACCCGCAGCAACGCACCTCGATCTTCCTCCGCGGCGTTCGCGGCGACGGCGCCGCGAACGTGCCCGGAAGCGGTTTGGGCTTGTACATCGCCGAGCAACTGCTGCTAAGCACCCAGGCGGGCCAGCTGTGGGTCGACGAACGCGAGGGTGGCGGCGCCTCCTTTGCGTTGGCGCTGCCGTGCGGCTCCGGGCAGTCGCTCGCCGAACCTCGGCTGCACGTGCACAACGATCACGAGCTCGAGTG
>JACCVM010000034.1 GCA_013698135.1 Euzebyaceae bacterium
TCCTGCGCCTGCTGCGCAACAGCGCGGTGGTGGCAGTGGCCACGGTGGTCGTCACCGTCGGCGTTGGGACGCTGGCCGCCTACGCCGCGGCGCGCCTGCAGTTCTTCGGCAAGCGCACCATCAACACCGCGATGGTGCTGGTCTACTTGTTTCCCGCCATCGTCATGGCGATCCCGCTGTTCGTGCTGTTCTCGGCCATCGGCCTGCGCGACTCGCTGGTGGGCTTGATGAACGTCTACCTCGCGCAGACGATTCCCGTGGCGCTGTACATGCTGCGCAGCTACTTCCAGAGCGTGCCTCTCGAGATCGAGGAGTCGGCACTGATCGACGGTTGTAGCCGGCTGTCGCTCATCGGGCGGATCGTGCTGCCGCTGGCCGCGCCTGCACTGGTCGCCGTAGGGCTGTACGTCTTCATGATCGCCTGGAACGAGTTTCTCTACGCGCTGCTGTTCCTCACCCAGTCCCAGGAGCTGTGGACGCTGCCGCTGGGCCTGCAGCAGCTGGACAACCAGGAGATCCCCAAGACGGTCCTCATGGCGGGGGCGGTCATCATCTCCCTGCCCATCATCATCATCTTCTTCGTCGCCGAGCGGTTCCTGGTGGAGGGGTTGACCGCGGGCAGCGTCAAGGGTTGAGCCGCGGCTTGACGCACGTGGCGCTCGTAGAGGTCCGCGCAGCTAGCGGCCATGCTGTCCTGGCCCGCACTAGCCACAAGCGTGCGGGGATTCATCTCGGTCTCGGTCGTCTGCGCCCCTGATCTCGCTCCCCCAATCCGAGCGGGTGCAGCACCGGACACCTACGTCCGGATCTGCACCCGGCTCCCACCACACGGCCGGCATCAGCGCCGAGCGGGTGCGGCACCGGACACCTACGTCCGGACCCGCACCCAGCTATCGCGGGCAACCAGGGGCCAGGTGACCCCACAGGCGTTAGCGCAGTGCGGTCACGACAGCTCGACGCAGACACCCTCGTTGGCGGCGAGCCGCACGCTGCCCTCGACCGTCTCGTTGCGCGTTCCCGCCGTTGACAGCGCCACCACGCCAGCGCCCGGCAGGTCGACCTCCTGTGGCTCGTCGCCAAAGTTGAGCGCCACGAAGACCGCGTCGCTGCCCGCCTTGCGGAGGTAGGCAAGGCACGCGTGGGGCACGCCGCCGACCGAGGCGTAGCTGCCGTCGAGCAGCGCCGGGCTGGCGGTCCGGTAGGTGATCAGCCGCCGGTACAGCCACAGCAGCGACGCGGGGTCGTCGAGTTGTGCCTGGACGTTGTTGCGTTCGTAGTCCGGGCTCAGCGGGAGCCAGGTTTGCTCGGTGTGGGCCGGCGAGAAGCCGGCGTGGGGTCCCGAGGTCCACTGCATCGGCGTGCGGGCGCCGTCGCGGCTCCAACGGCCACCGGGTTCGCCGAAGCGGTCGCGCCGGCGGTCCTCGGGTACGGCGACGTCGGTCAGCCCGATCTCGTCGCCCTGGAAGATCAGCGGCGCGCCCCGAAGAGTGAGCAGCAGCATCGCCGCGATCCGGGCTTGGGCCTGTCCGATGCGCGAGGCCAGCCGGTGGTAGTCGTGGTTGCCCAGCACGAGGGTCGGTGCGGCGCCTTGTGGCAGCGCGGCCTCGACTGCCTCCACCGCCTCGCGGATGGCTGTCGGCGTCCAGGCCGCGCCCGTGAGCCAGAAGTTCAAGGCGAGGTGCAGCTCGTCGGACTGCGTGCCGTAGAAGGCAGCCCAGTCCGCGAGATCGGCGAGGTGGATCTCGCCCATGGCCATCCGGTCGCCGTCGTAGCCGTCCAGCAGCGCCCGGATCTGGCGGTAGACGCCGTGCACGTCGGGATGCGCCCGGTCGTGGATGTGCCGCTGCGACAGGTACTCGTCGTTGATCGGCTTGTAGTAGTCGCTGATGCGATCGGGATTGGTCGGGTTGTCGCGCAGTTGCGGGTCCTTCATGATCCGGTGGGCCACGTCGATGCGAAAGCCGTCCACGCCGCGATCCAGCCAGAACCGCAGCACGTCGAGCATCGCGGCGCGCACGGCAGGGTTACGCCAGTTGAGGTCAGGCTGCTGCGGCAGGTAGCTGTGCAGGTAGTACTGCCCGCTGGCCTCGTCGTACTCCCACGCCGACCCCCGCACCGAGCTGACCCAGTTGTTCGGGGGAGACCCGTCAGGCTTGGGATCGCGCCAGTAGTACCAGTCGCGGCGGGGATTGTCGGCAGAGGAGCGGGACTGCACGAACCACGGGTGCTGGTCGGAGGTGTGGTTGGGAACCCAGTCCACGATGACGCGCAGGCCGCGGCGGTGGGCCTCGTCGACGAGGCGGTCGAAGTTCGCGAGGTCACCGAAGCGGGGATCGACGTCGGTGTAGTCGGCGACGTCGTAGCCGTGATCGGCCAACGGTGACGGATAGAAGGGCGACAGCCACACCGCGTCGACGCCGAGGGTGTCGGTGAGGTGGTCGAGCCGCTGGATGATCCCGCCAAGGTCGCCGGTGCCGTCGCCGTCGCCGTCGGCGTAGCTGAGCGGGTACAGCTGGTAGATGACGGCGTTGTGCCACCAGGTCGCTGCGTCGGACAGCGGTCTCACCTCCTGCGCGGGTCAGACGGGCCAGGTCTCCTGGCGCCAGCCCGCGTCCCAGAACATCCATTCGTAGCGGGTCGTGGTCAGCACATGGGCGCGCATGCGCCGGCGCTCGGCGTCGCTGAGGTCCTGCCCGATGCGATCGGTCAGCGCCAGCACCTGCCGCACCACGGCGGCGAAGGCCTCGCCTCCGTACGTGTCGATCCAGCGTTGGTACAGCGGGTCGGGTGATCCCTGCTCCAGCAGCGCCTTGCCGACCTCCCAGTAGACCCAGTAGCAGGGCAGCACGGCGGCCAGCGCTTCCGCGAACGAGCCACCGGAGCACACCGCCAGCAGGTAGCTGGTGTAGGCCTGGCAGGTCGGCGCCACGGGGGTGGCGGCGACATCGTCGGCCGAGAGGCCGAAGTCGGTAAAGAAGCCCTCGTGCAGCTCGCGCTCGACGGAGATCGCGCCCGCCGCGTGCTGGGCGAACATCAGGATCTCCGCCTCGGCGGGCGCGCGGGCGGCGCACAGGCTCAGGGCGCGCGCGTAGCTGCGCAGGTAGTGCGCGTCCTGGACGATGTAGTAACGGAACGCCGCCCGGTCCAGACTGCCGTCGGTGAGCCCCTGCAGAAATGGGTGACGCAGGATCTGCTGGTAGACCCCGGCCATCTGCGACCACAGGTCTTGCGCGAGCGTTGGCAATCGGCGTCCTTCGCCGGGATGGTGGGAGCACGGTTGCAGCGGGGCGCAACCTACTAGTACCGGACAGCGTCCACGTTCCTTGCGGTGCCAGTGGTCGGTTCAGCGCCTAGACTCAGCGCCCATGACCGACCTGGACGAGCAGGGTCGTCCGGAGCCTCCGCTCGCGGCCGACGAGACCGCCACCCTCCTGGGCTTCCTGGAGTACCAGCGCGCGACCCTGGCGTGGAAGTGCGCGGGACTGGACGCGGCCGGCCTGCGGGCGACCGTGGGCGCGTCGTCGATGACCCTGGGCGGGATGCTCAAGCACCTGGCCTACGTCGAAGACTCGTGGTTCTCCCGGTGGCTGCACGGGCGCGACCCGGAACCCCCGTGGGACACGGTGGACTGGAAGGCCGACGCCGACTGGGACTGGCACTCGGCCGCCGAGGACTCCCCTGAGCAGCTGCATACGCTCTGGCAGGACACCGTGGCCCGTTCCTGCTCCCTGGTCAGCAAGGCGTTGGCCGACGGCGGCCTGGAGCGGCTGGCCCGGCGCACCTGGCCCGACGGTCGGGCACCCAGCCTGCGATGGATCTTGTGCCACATGATCGAGGAGTACGCACGGCACGTCGGCCATGCCGACCTCATCCGGGAGTCGGTGGACGGGCAAACCGGGGAGTAGCCGCCGGGCGGACAGCCCCATCCCCACCAGCAACGAACCGGTGGGTGCCCGCGACACCCGCTGGACAGCGTCCCGTGGGGGTGGTGGGCCTTGAGGCTGCCCGGCAGGATTTGGGCACTGCTTGGTTGACTGAGGCTGGCAACTACCCAAGAGGGAGAATGCGATGGCCGCGCTGGTGCACCTGGACCCGGCGGGGTACCACGAGATCACCCCCGAGGACTTCAACGCCCCCGGACTGCGCTCGTTTGAATCGGTGGGGCCGGACCGCAAGGTCCGTGCCAGCGGGCCCGTGCTGATGATCCACGACGGACGCTTGGATGCTGGCCGAGGCATCGGCCACCATCCGCACCAGGGGATGGAGCGGCTGTTCTACATCCTGGAGGGGGCGGTCGACCACGACGACGCGCTCAACCACATCACCGGCTCCATGGGCACCGGCGACCTCGGCATTCTCACCGAGGGCCGCCGCGGGATGATCCACCAGGAGTGGAACCCAACCGACGGCCCCGCGCGCGCCTTCATCCTGGTCTATCCCAACGAGCCGCTGGCGCCCGGCGCGGCCTTCGACGCGGTGCGCGACGACGAGGCGACGCGGGTGACCGAGGCCGAGGGCGTGATCACCAAGCAGGTCGCCAAACGCGGTGACGGCCGCCTGCACGGCGAGGTGTACGAGTTCGCCGACAGCATGCTGGACGCCGGCGCCCACATGACCGTCCACGTCGGCGCCGACGAGGGCGCCCTGCTGTTCGTCGTCGAAGGCCAGGTGGAGGTCCAGGCCGGACAGGAGTCCGCCAAAGGCGGGGTCGACCACACCTTCCTGGTGCCACCGGCGGCGTCCCCTCGCAACGTCGACGTCACGGCCCTGGCACCTGCCCGCGTGCTGCGAGCCGTCCACGGGGCTGGGGACGGGTTGCAGTTGCGATAAGACCCCGCAGACCCAGCTGCCGGCGCAGTGATCGCACGCCGGTTCGCTGAGTAGCATCCATCCATGAGCCGCCCGCTGGATGAGGTGCTGCTTCGCCGCTTCGGCCTGGTCCGCGCGGTCGGGGGAGCCGCGTACGTCACCGTCGTGGTGGCGCTGCTGGGTACGTTCGGCGCCCGCCTGTGGCCACTGGCCCTCGGCGTGCCGGTGCTGGCGGTGGTGACCACCGCCTACTTCGCCCGTTCCTCGCGCTATCCGCGCACAGCGGTCACCGTGTCGTTGGCCGCCGACGCGCTGGTCATCGGCGGCGCGGTCGCCTTCCTCGGTGGCACCGGGTCCGGTTTGGTGGGCCTGTACAGCATCGTCATCGTCAGCGCGGGGCTGCTGCTGGGCCCTGGCGCGGCGGCGGCCTTTACGGCACTGACGGTCGCGCTGGGCCTGCTGCAGCTGGGAGCCGAGCAGCTCGGGTACCCGCCGGTGCTGCTGTACCGGGCCGATCTCGGCGATCGGCTGTCGGTACTGCTGGTCAGCCTGGCCGGCCTGATCAGCGTCGGCTACCTGTCCGCCACCTACGCCAGCCGGCTGCACGAGCTCATCGCGGAGGCCGATGTGCGCGCCGAAGCAGTCCGGCGAGGCGGCAGGCGCCGGCGGTCCTTCGTGGCGCAGGCGTCGGTCGACGTCCGCCAGCCGCTGCGCCAGCTCGAGGAGGTCGCCGACGCGCTCGA
Source organism: Euzebyaceae bacterium (assembly GCA_013698135.1). Classification (GTDB taxonomy): domain Bacteria; phylum Actinomycetota; class Nitriliruptoria; order Euzebyales; family Egibacteraceae; genus JACCTL01. Next base: position 5,553 of record JACCVM010000034.1, read on the forward strand.
CGGCAGCTGGGATACCCTCGACGACGCCGACCGCCGGCGGGTCGCGGCCCAGCTGCGCGTCGGCGTGGCGCAGCTGGATGCCGAAGTGGCGCAGCTGGCCGATGTCGGCCATCTCGACGAGGCCTCGCCGGACCGCCCCGAGGTCGTCTCGCTGTGGCGCGTCACCGACGATTGCGTCCTGCAGCTGGCTGCGCGCCTGGCCCACCATGTCGTCGAGGTCGAGATGCCCCCGCTGAAGGTGGTGGGCAACGGGCGCACCGCGCGGCGGGTGGTGTTCAACCTGCTGGAGAACGTCGTTGACCACACACCACCGGGAACGACGGTGCGGGTGACCGCCGTGCAAACCGCCGGCCACGGCGTGCTGGTGGTCTCCGACAACGGACCTGGCGTCCCCGAGTCCGCCCGCCAGCGGCTGTTCGACCCCCCCGCCGCCACGCCGTGGGCCGCCAGTCCCTGGGCCGCCGCTCGCCAGGCCTCGCAGCCAGGGGGGCCCCGGCGCGTCGGCCTACCGCTGGTCCGCGAGCTGTGCACGGCAATGGGCGCGCGGATCCGTCATGAAACCCCGGCCGCTGGCGGCGCACGCTTTCTGGTGGCTTTCCGCCTGGCACCGAGCGCCGCCCCAAGCGCGGACGACGAGCCGGGCGCGCAGGCGCCGCCTACCGCGCCCTCGGACGTCGCGGCCTCCTGAGCCTGGCGGACCGCGCCGTTAGACTCGCCCGAGTCGAGTTCCCGGCCACCAGGACGTTCCCGTGCCCAGCTTCGGACGAATGCTCACCGCCATGGCCACCCCCATGGCGGCCGACCATGCCGTGGACCTCGAAGGCGCCCAGCGCCTGGCGGCCCACCTCATCGACCACGGCAACGACGGCTTGGTCGTGTGCGGCACCACCGGCGAGTCACCGACCCTGTCCCACGACGAAACCCTCGACCTCATCCGCGCCGTCGTGGAAGCGGTGGGGGATCGGGCAACGGTGCTGGCCGGCACCGGCAAGAACGACACTGCCGCCAGTGTTGCGCTGACTCGCGAGGTCGCCGAGCTGGGCGTGGACGGGATCCTGGCCGTCACGGGCTACTACAACAAGCCGTCGCAACGAGGGCTGGGGGCGCACTTCCGCGCGGTCGCCGCAGCCACCGACCTCCCGGTCATGCTCTACAACGTCCCGTCGCGCACGGCCAACGAGATTGCTCCAGAGACGTTGCTGGACCTGGCCCGCGACGTGCCCAACATCGTCGCGGTCAAAGACGCGGTCAGCGACGTCGTCAAGGCCGCCTGGCTGGCCGGGCGCAAGCCCGACGACTTCGACATCTACTCGGGGGACGACGCCTCATTCCTGCCGCTACTGTCGGTGGGCGCCGTTGGGGTCGTCAGCGTCGCCGGCCACCTGGTCGCCGACGACATGGCCCGCATGGCCGAGCTGTTCGCCACGGATCCTCGCAAGGCGCTGGACATCCACCTTCGCCTGCTGCCGCTGTTCACCGGCCTGTTCGTCGACACCTCGCCAGGCCCCCTGAAGGCGGCCCTGCGGATGGTCGGCCTACCCGCCGGCCCCGTGCGTCTGCCGCTGGTGGACGTCGACGAGCACGTCGAGTCGATCGTGGCCGAGGCGCTGACGGCCGCTGGCGTCGAGTGGTCATCATGAGCGAGGCCGTGGAGGTCGCCTTCTATGGCGGGCTCGGGGAGATCGGCGCCAACATGGCCAGCGTCGAGGTGGACGGGCGCATCGCCCTGATCGACGTCGGGCTGACCTTCCCCGACGCCGAGCACTTCGGCATCGACCTGATCCTGCCCGACTGGTCCCGGCTGCGCCCACGGGCCGACGACCTGCACTGCATCGTCATCACCCACGGGCACGAAGACCACATGGGCGCGCTGCCGTTCTTTCTGCGCGAGTTCCCTGGTGTGCCGGTCTACTCCACGCGCCTGACGCTGGGGCTCATCCGCGCCAAGCTGGAAGAGCACCCCGACGTCGAGGCCGACCTGCGAGAGGTCGAGGCCGGCGAGCGGCTGGAGACCGGGCCGTTCGACATCGAGTTCGTGGGCATGGCCCATTCAATCCCCGACGGGCTGGCGGTGGCGTTCCACACCCCGCACGGCATGATCCTGCACTCCGGGGACTTCAAGCTGGACCAGACTCCCATCGACGGGCGTCCTACCGACCTGCCCCACCTGGCACAGCTCGGTGACGAGGGCGTCACGCTGCTGTTGGCCGACTCGACCAACGCCGACACCCCCGGCCACGTGCCCAGCGAGCGCCAGATCGGCAAGACCCTGCGTGACGTGTTCGACGAGGCCGACGGCCGCATCGTCGTGACCACGTTCGCCAGTCACGTGCACCGGGTGCAGCAGATCATCGACGCCGCCGTCGAAGCCGGCCGCAAAGTCTGCTTCGTCGGGCGCTCCATGCTGCGCAACATGCCGATCGCCCGCGACCTGGGGTACCTGCGCTACGACGAAGACGACGTCGTGGAGCTGACTGACGTCGATCGGGGCAGCGGATCGCGTGCGGTGATCATCTGCACCGGCTCGCAGGGTGAGCCCTACGCGGCCCTGTCGCTGATGGCGGCGGGGCAGCATCGCCAGGTGCAGCTGGCCGCCGGTGACACCGTCGTGATGGCCTCGTCGGTCATCCCCGGCAACGAGTCGGCCATCTACCGCTCCATCAACGGCCTGTTCCGTCAGGGGGCCAACGTCGTCCACAAGGGCATCGCCGATGTCCACGTCTCCGGTCACGCCGCCGCCGGCGAACTCAAGCTGTTCCACAACATCGTGCGAGCGCGGGCGTTCGTGCCGGTGCACGGCGAGTACCGCCACCTGCTGGCGCACGCCCGACTGGCCACCGAGACCGGGACGCCGGAGGATCAGGTCCTGGTCTGCGGGGACGGCGACACCGTGCAGCTGCGCGACGGGCGGGTCACGCGCGGGGAGCCGTTCGAGCCGGGACGGGTGTACGTCGACGGGTTGGGCGTCGGCGACGTCGGCAACGCCGTGCTGCGCGAGCGCGGCAAGCTGTCCTCGGAGGGCATCTGCGTGGCGGTGGTGCAGATCGACCAGCACTCGCGCATTACCGAAGAACCCCAGGTCTTCCAGCAGGGCGTCATTTACGAGCCGAACCAGGCCTCGCTGCTGGAGCTCGCCGCCAAGACCCTGGCCGAGGAGCTGGCCCGCAACCACGGCGAGAACGACCCGGCCGTGGTGCGCCGCACCACCTCCACGGTCTTGGGTCGCTTCTGGAAGGACCAGACCGGTCGGCGCCCGGTGATCCTGCCGATCCTGGTGGAAGTCTGATGTCGCGTTCGCCGACCAAGAAGCTGCCGACGAGCAGGTCGGCTAAGTCGGCCAAGTCAACGTCGCGGTCCAGCTCGACCGCCCGCACCACGTCGCGCTCTCCGGTCCGCGCCAACGGCGCCCGCCGCGCCGGTGGGGCCCCTGCCACCAGCAGCGCCCGCGAGGTGTGGGGCATCGGGTTGCTGGTCCTGGCCGTGCTAGCCGCCCTTGGGGTCTGGTTCGACCGGGCCGGCGGTCTCGGCACCTACCTGTTCCTGTTGTTCCGTGGACTGTTCGGCGTGTTCGGCCTGCTGGCCCCGGTGGTCCTGGCGGCGGCCGGTGTGACACTGCTGCGCGCCAAGCGCCGAGGCAACGCCCGGGTGGCGGTGGGCGTGGTCATCACCCTGGTGGCGACCTCGGGTCTGTGGCATCTGGCCGCCGGGGCGCCATCGTTCGATGCGCGGTTGCGGGCACTTCACCGCTCCGGGGGCTGGCTCGGGGCGCTGGCGTCGCTGCCGCTGCAGTCGGTGGCGGCGACCGCCGGCGCGGTGGTGCTCCTGCTGGCGCTGCTGTGCCTGGGGCTGCTGGTGACGACCGCCACGCCGCCGGGAACCGTCATCCGTGCTGTCACCGGGGCCTGGGCGTCGACGCGCGACCGCGTGGCGGAGCGTCGCGAACGGCGCCGGCTCGCGGCCGAGGAGGCTGTCGAGGCCCGGCAAGCGCAGGAGGCAGCCCAGGCCGGAGACGACCAAGGCGCCGGCGGCGACGAGCAGGATGGCGCGT
>JACCVM010000056.1 GCA_013698135.1 Euzebyaceae bacterium
TACCTGGCTGACGGGCGCTGGCAGGTCGCCGATCTCGGCTCCACCAACGGCACGTTCTGCAACCAGATGAAGGTCGGCTCGCCGACGGCCTTGGCGCCTGGTGATCAACTGGGGATCGGCAAGACCGTCGTGCAGGTGCGCCGCTGATGGCCGAGGACCAGGGACGAGGGATGCGGCTACGGGCCTACGCCGGCTCCGATGTCGGACAGGCGCGCAAGGGCAAGGTCAACGAGGACAACCTGTTCTTCGGCACCACGGTCTTCGCCGTCGCCGATGGCATGGGAGGCCACCAGGCCGGCGAGGTCGCCTCCGAGGAGGCCCTCAAGCCCGTCGAGAACCTGGACGGGCGAACCTACCCTGACGAGGCGGACGCCACCGAGGCGCTGCGTTCGGCGATCGAAGCCGCCAACCGCAGCGTGGTCGAGCAGGCGCAGTCGGACCCGGCCCTGTCCGGCATGGGCACCACCCTGACCGCGACCATGGTCCGCGACGGCAGTCTGCACCTGGCCCACGTCGGTGACAGCCGCGCGTACCTGCTGCGGGGCCGCGACGAGATCACCCAGCTGACGACCGACCACACCCTCGTCGAGCAGCTGGTGCAGGAGGGTCGGCTGTCGCGCGACGAGATCTCGACCCACCCGCAGCGCAGCGTGGTCACCCGCGCCATCGGCGTGGACCGCGACGTCGAGGTCGACACGCTGCCGCCGCTCGCCCTGCAGCCCGGCGACCAGGTGCTGCTGTGCTCCGACGGGCTGAGCGGGCCGGTCGCAGACAGCGAGATCGCCGAGATTCTGGTCGGCACCGACGACGGCGACGAGGCGGTGCGCCGGTTGCTGGCAGCGGCCAACGCCCGCGGCGGCCCGGACAACATCACCGTCGTGCTGCTGCGCGCCGAGTCGGACACCGACCCCGACGACCAGCCCACCGAAGCCATCGCCGCGGCCGTTTCCGGCTCCTCAGGGACGAGCGGGGCCCGCACCGCTGGCGGTGGCGGCGGCGGGCCGTCCAGCATCGCCATCCGGACCCGGCCCGACAGCGACGGCCACGACTTCGCCAGCGACTTTGGCCGCTACGGCGCCCGAGGCAATGCCGCGGTACCGGCTCCGGAGCGGGGGGCTGGCGTCAAGCGTGCCCTGGCGATCCTGCTGTCGGCGATCGTGCTGCTGGCCGTCCTGGGCGGTGGAGGCTGGCTGGTGTTGAGTCGCGCCTGGTTCCTCGGCGACATGGGTGGGGACGTGGCGATCTTCCGTGGCCTGCCGCAACAGGTCGTCGGCGTCGACTTGTTTCGCCTCGCCGAGGTGACCGGGCCGGCGGTCAGCGACCTCGACCCGCGCATCCGCGCCCGCCTCGCCGAGGGCATCACCGTGGCGTCGCAGAGCGAAGCCCAGGCCACCATCGACGAGTGGCAGGCCCAGGTCGACGAAGCGCTCGAGCCAGCCGACAGCAGCCAGCCAACCCGAGCCAGCCGGCCAACCGAGACCCGCCGGTCCAACGCGTCAGAGACGCCGTGAGCGCCATTGCGGCACCCCTTCCGGCGCCGGCGGACGCGCGCCGCAGGGCCAACTCCGAGTTGGGTCTGCTCATCCTTGCGCTGCTGGTCACCCTCGGGGCCCACACCCTGGTCGGCCTCGCCCAGACCGGGGCGGTCCCGGCCGGGCTGGCGGCCTACGGCGGGGCGATGGCGGCGCTGGGGGCGGCGGCGCATCTGGCCAGCCGCCGCCTGGCGTCCAGTGCTGACCCGGTCCTGCTGCCGCTGGCCTTCCTGCTCAACGGCCTCGGCCTGGCCATGGTGCGCCGGCTGGACTTCGCCGAGCAGACGTCGCAGGCCCCGGCGCAGACCATCTGGACGGTCGTCGCGATCGTGGTGTTCATCGTGACCCTGGCCGTGGTGCGTGACCACCGCATGCTGGACGACTATCGCTACCTCGTCGGCATCGGCGCGCTGGTGTTTCTGCTGCTGCCGTTGGTGCCCGGCATCGGCAAGGAGGTCAACGGCGCCCGGATCTGGCTGGGCCTCGGCGGGCTGTCGTTCCAGCCCGGGGAGGTCGCCAAGCTGGGCCTGGTCGTCTTCTTCGCCAGCTACCTGGCCGAGAAGCGAGCGCTGCTGACCGTGGCCACCAACCGCCTCGGGCCGCTGATGGTCCCACCGGCGCGCGCCTTCGGGCCCATCCTGGCCGTCTGGGGCGTCAGCCTGTCCGTGCTGGTGTTCCAAAAGGACCTCGGGCTCAGCTTGCTGATCTTTGGCATCTTCGTGGCGATGCTGTACGTGGCCACGGCTCGGCTGACCTATGTGCTGCTCGGCTTGGCGCTGTTCTCCGCGGGCGCCTACGCCGCGTGGACCATCTTCAGCCACGTGCAGTCACGCATCTCGACGTGGCTGGATCCGTGGAGCGTCTACGACAGCGCCGGCTACCAGGTGGCCCAGAGCCTGTTCGCCATGGCCACCGGCGGCATCTTCGGCGTCGGCCTTGGCCAAGGGCGGCCCGACATCATTCCCGAGGTCAACACCGACTTCATCTTCGCGGCGTTCGGTGAGGAGATCGGACTGCTGGGCACCACGGCACTGCTGCTGTGCTTCTTTCTGTTCGTGGGCCGGGGCTTCGCGGTGGCGACGCGCAGCCGGGACGACTTCGGCCAGCTGCTCGCGGCGGGAATGACCTTCCTGTTCGGCCTCCAGGTGTTCGTCATCCTTGGTGGCGTGACACAGCTGCTGCCGCTGACGGGTGTGACCCTGCCGTTCATGTCCTACGGTGGCTCGTCATTGCTGGCCAACTATGCGCTGGTGGCGCTGCTGCTGCGGGTGTCCGCCTCGTCGTCCGCTGGCCAGAGCAGCGCATGACCCGCCAGGTCCGGCGTGTCGCCGCCGTGCTGTTCCTGCTGTTCGGGGCGTTGTTCGTCAACCTCAACTACTTGCAGGTGCTGCGGGCCGACAACCTGAGCAACGACAACCGCAACAGCCGCACGATCATCGCCGAGTACTCGATCCGCCGCGGTTCGATCGTGGCGGAACAGGGCCGCGACACCGTCGTGCTCGCGGAGTCCGTCGCCACCGACGGTGATCGCTTCAAGTACCGGAGGCGCTACCCCGAGCCGGAGCTGTACGCCCACGTGACCGGCTTCTACTCGCTGGTGTACGGGCGGACGGGACTCGAGGACACCGCGAACGGCTTCCTGGTGGGTGATGCTCCCGAGCAGTTCGCCCGCAACGTCGGTGATCTGCTCACCGGCCGGGAACCGGAGGGCGACGACGTCGTGGTCACCTTGCGACCCGAGGTGCAACGGGCGGCTCGGGAGGCGCTGGGCGACCGCGTCGGCGCCGTCGTCGCGCTGGAGCCGCAGACAGGGGCGGTGCTCGCCTTGTGGGCCAATCCCAGCTACGACCCCAACCGGCTGGCCACCTTCGACCGCGATCGGGCGGTGCGCTACTGGGAGCGCAGCGAGAACGAACGGCGCAGCCGCGCCCTGCGCGAGACCTACCCGCCTGGCTCGACGTTCAAGGTGGTCACCGCGGCGGCCGCCCTGGAAGACGGCATCGACCCCGACGACACCTTCGACGACCCTTCCAGCTACACCCCGCCGCAGACCACCGCCGCCATCCCCAACTTCGGTGGCGGGCTGTGCAACGGCGGCAGCCCGATCACCCTCGCCCGGGCATTCGAGGTCAGCTGCAACACCACGTTCGCCCAGCTCGGGGTCGACGTCGGCGCGGACCTCCTGGTGGAGCAGGCCGAGGCGTTCGGCTTCAACGAGACGTTCGATCTCGACCTGCCCATGGCCGCCAGCGCCATCCCAGCCGACCTGGACCCGCCGTCAACCGCACAGAGCGCGATCGGCCAGCGCGACGTGCGCGCCACGCCGCTGCAGATGGCCATGGTGTCGGCGGCGGTCGCCAACGACGGAGTGCTGATGCGACCGCATGTCATCACCCGCGTCGAGGACTTCGCCGGGCGGGTCGTCCGCGAGACGACCCCCTCCATGCTGGTGCTCGACGGCCAGGACGACGCGCGCGCCGTCAGCCGTGAGACCGCCGCGGCCCTGCAGGACATGATGCGCGGTGTGGTCACCAACGGCAGCGGTGGCGCCGCGGCCGTCCCCGGCGTCGAGGTGGCCGGCAAGACGGGAACGGCGCAGACCGCCGAGGGTGCCAACCCAACCGTGTGGTTCACCGGGTTCGCGCCGTTCGAGGACCCGCAGGTCGCGGTGGCGGTGGTCGTGCCCGACGGCGGCGACGTCGGCAGTGAGGCCACCGGCGGCGCGGTGGCCGCGCCGATCGCCAGTGCGGTCATCGACGCCGCGGTCGGCGAGTAGGCGGTGCGGTGAACGACGACGAGACCACTGCGGTGTCCGATGGCCCCAGCCGTCGGGTGCTGGCCGGCCGCTACGTGCTGCGCGGCCTGCTCGGCCAGGGCGGCATGGCCGACGTCGAGCTGGCCTACGACGAGGTGCTCGACCGCCAGGTCGCCGTCAAGCTGCTGCATCAGCGCTACACCGACGACCCCGCCTTCCTGGAGCGCTTCAAGCGTGAGGCGCGAGCCGCCGCCAGCCTCAACCACGCGAACATGGTCGCCGTCTACGACACCGGCGAGCAGGACGCGCGGCCCTACATCGTCATGGAGTACGTCGCCGGCCGTAGCCTGCGCGACCTGTTGCGCCGCGAAGGCGTATTGCCGCAGCGTGCGGCCGAGATCGCCAGCGACGCCGCCCTCGGCCTTGACTACGCCCACGAGCGCGGCCTGGTGCACCGCGACATCAAGCCGGCCAACATCATGCTGTCCGAAGAGGGGCAGGTGAAGGTCACCGACTTCGGCATTGCCCGCGCCGCGGGCGCTGACACGGTGACCCAGACCGCCGCGGTGTTCGGCACCGCCGCCTACATCTCGCCCGAGCAGGCCCAGGGCGAGGACGTCGACCGGCGCACTGATGTCTACAGCCTCGGTGTCGTGCTGTACGAGATGTTGACCGGCCGGCAACCGTTCACCGCCGACAGTGCGGTCGCCCTGGCCTACAAGCACGTCTCCGAGCCGCCGGTCCCCCCGACCCAGATCAACGACGAGATCTCGCCGGCTTTGGAGTCGGTCGTCTTGCGGGCGATGGCCAAGAATCCTGACAACCGTTACCAGACGGCGCGCGAGTTCCACGACGACCTGCAGCGGGAGATGCAGGGACAGGCGGTGTCGGCACCGCCGGTCATGGCCTATGCCACCACTCAGGCGATCCGCAGCGGCGCCGCTGAACCCACCATGGTCGCCACCGGCGCTCGCCAGTACGTCGATGAGGAGGAGTACACCCCAGAGGGCCACCCCGGCCGGCGCCGCTTCGGCTACGTGATGCTGGCCCTGCTGCTGCTGGCGGTGGTCGCGGCGGCGGTGTTCGCCCTTACGCGGCTGTTCGCTACCGAAGACGTGCGGCAGGTGATCGTGCCCGACGTCGAAGGCATGCAGGTCGAGCGCGCCCAACGAGAGCTGCGCGAGGCGGGATTGGACAGCGCGATCGTCGATCGCGTGCAAGATCCCCAGGTAGGGGAAGGCAGGGTCATCAGCAGCGACCCGCCCGCTGAGGTCACCGTCGCTGAGGACTCCATCGTCGAGCTGGTGATCTCAACGGGCACGCCCACCGTGCAGGTGCCGCGGCTGCGAGGCCTGACCGAGGACGATGCCAGGGCGGCGTTGCGGCAGGCGGGCCTGTCCGTCGGCGAGACGCAGGAGGCGCGCAGCGACGACATCGAAGCCGGCTTGGTCATCCGCAGTGACCCGCCGGCGGGCAGCGAGGTCACCGTAGGCAGCAACGTCTCCTACCTCGTGTCAGCTGGACCGGAGTCGGTGCAGCTGCCCGACGTCAGCGGGGACGCGGAGGGCGAGGCCGCCGAGCGCCTGCGCAACGCCTGTGCCACGCCGCCTTGTGTCGAGGTCGCGGTGGTGCGCACCTTCGACGACAGCGTGGATCAGGGCATCGCCATCCGCACCGAGCCGGACGCCGGCTCCCGGGTGCCGTTCGGCTCCACGGTGACCTTAGTCGTGTCCCAAGGCAGCGAGCCCGAACCCGAGCCCGAACCCACCGTGCCGGAACCCACCGAACCCGAACCCACCGAACCCGAACCCACCGAGCCGGAACCCACCGAGCCGGAACCCACCGACGCGGCGCTCCCGCCTCCGACGGAGCCGCCTGAGGTGCCCTGAGGGAAACCTGGCTCGGGTCAGCCGCCGACGAGGGACAGGACGCGTTTGACGGCGGCGCCAGAGCCGAGCGCCGGTCGAGCGCCGCCAGCAGGTCCTCGCGCGGGCGAAGCCCTGGCTCCACACCCGGATCGGGCAGCCCTCGTCGCTCCAGGCTTGCACCAGTTCCGCGAAGGCACCGGCTCGGACCGTGAAGAACTGAGCGCCATGGTCCAGCGTCGCAACGCCGAGCCGGCGGGTGGCGAGCCGGCCACCGGGCCGGTCACCTGCTCTGCGCCAAGGCCGCGCCTCGGGCTAACCTGGCAAACCGTCCGTGGCCCCGGCCGCCCTGGAGGCAAGCCGCTTGGATGCTCCCGGTTCCACCCTGGTGCTGTACCGGACGACCCGCAACGCGTCCGTGCTCACCAACCTCGCCGCGGCCGGTGTCGGTGGAGGCGCGTTGCACGCGCACGGGCCGGCGCTGCACGGCCATGACGGGGCCGAGGCCGCCGAGACCGTAACCATGCTCGCCCAGCAACGCGGCGTCACCGCGATGATCTGGGACGGTGACGCCCCCACGGATCTTGCCGGGGTTCACCGGCTGGCCAAAGAGGCCGAGGCCAGCCTCGTGGTGGTCGAGTGGCAGCCCGCCGTGCGCGGCGGGGACGCGTTGGCTCGAGACGTGCTGGCCGACCCGCCTTGCGACGTGCTGCTGGTGCGCCCCGGCCAGATCGCAGACATCCGTGAGATCGTGGTCGCGGTCGGTCCCGGGCCCAACGCCCCGCTGCTGGCGCGCCTGGCGCGCTCCTGGGCCGCCGCCTTCGGGGTTCCTGCTAAGACGCTGCACCGGGTCGCCGGCGACGACGATGTCGCCGCGGGCCGCGCGCTGTGCAAGCGTCTCGCCCCCGAGCTTGAGGCCGTCGTCGAGGTGGGCCGCGACCTGACCAACCTGTTGGCCGAATGCGCGGCACGGACCGGCTTCATCGCGCTGGGAGCCACCGAGCACGTGGCGCTGGACCGGGTGGCCGCCCGCACGGCACCGGGGCAGCTGGCCACCCGTGCGGGCGCAACGGTCGTCGTCGGCCGTACCGCCACGTAGTCCATCGGGCCGCAGCGCACAGGGGAGCTCAGGCCGCACCTGTCAGGGTCATCCCCTGACCGGCCGCGCGGCAGCGAGGCTGGCCAAGAAGTTGGCGAGCAGGTCCATACCGGCGGTGGTGAGGATGGACTCGGGGTGGAACTGCACCCCTTCGACCGTCCACTCGCGGTGGCGCAGGCCCATGATGAGGCCGTTGGCGGTGCGCGCGGTGACTTCGAGGCTGTCGGGAACGCTGTCGGCGGCCACCACGAGGGAGTGGTAGCGGGTGGCGTCGAACGGCTGGGGCAGCCCGGTGAAGACGCCGCGGTCGTCGTGGTGGATCAGCGAGGTTTTGCCATGGACCAGTTCCGGGGCCCGTACGACCTGGCCGCCGTAGACCTCGCCGATGCACTGGTGGCCCAGGCACACCCCCAGCAGGGGAATCTGCCCGCCGAAGCGGCGAATCACCGCGTTGGACAGCCCAGCCTCGGCCGGGGGGCCGGGTCCCGGCGAGATGACGATGCCGTCGGGGCGTAGGGCCGCCAGCTCATCGAGGGTGAAGGCGTCGTTACGCGCGACCTCGACGTCGGCACCCAGCTCGCCGAGCTCTTGGGCGATGTTGTAGGTGAAGCTGTCGTAGTTGTCGACGAGGAACACGCGCGCGGCCATTCAGGCGCAGCCTAGTCGGCGGAGCGGTCAGCACTCGCTATTGCACCTCTCGGCACAGCTCGGCGTTGAGCTCGCCGCCGACGAGGATGGCGAATCCTGTCAAGTACGTCCAGACGATGGTGGCGACGAGCGTGCCGATGACCCGGCCGACGAGCGCCACCGCCACGTCCTGGGTGTCGGCCAGCACGCTGTCGCCGCCACCGGCCGCCAGGTACACCCGGAAGCCGACGGAGGCCAGGATCCACAGCGCCACGCCGAGCACGGCGCCCGGCAGGCAGGCACGCCACCCGAAGTTGACGTTGGGACACAAGCGGTACACGCAGGCCAGGAACGCAACCACAATGAGGACCAACAGTGGCCAGCGTCCAATGCCCCACAGCGCCTGGAAGAGCCCCCCCAACCCGAAGCGGTCGGCCAGCGTCTGACCGGTCCCTAGCAACGGGCCGACGACCATCAGCAGCAGGGTGAGGACGACCACCACGATGAAGCCGGCCGCCAGGCCGATCGACAGCAGACGCTGGGTCACCAGGCCCCGCCGTTCGGTGACGCCGTAGGCGGTGTCAAGCGATCGAATGGTGGCACTGAACACGCGGCTGGCCAGGTACAGCGTGACCAGCGCGCCGCCCAGCGCCAAGCCGCCTCGCTCCTGTCCAAGCAGCGCCCGCAGGAAGGGTGCCATCACCTGGTCGGTGAGCCTGTGGCTGAAGATCACCGACAGCCCACGGATCACCGCGTCCGCGCCGCGCAAGACGGTGTCCGCGCCAAGCAGATCCTCCAGGTAGCCCATCGTCGCCCCAAAGGTGACCAGCAGCGGAACCAGCGACAGCAGCGCCCAGAACGCCATTTCAGCGGCCAGCCCGGACACCCGGTTCTCGACGGTCTGCTCCACCAACCGCACGCCGAGGACGAACGGGTTGACCGAGCCGACCCGCCAGCTGCGTGCCTGTGCCCAGGTCAGGACACGATCCCGCTTGCGCGGTTCAGGCACTGGCGCCCGCACGCATCGAGCCGAGGGTCGGGTCGCTGATGAACGTTCGGTCGAACCACGGGAAGACGAATCCGAACAGGACCACGATGACCGCAGCCGCCACGAGGATCAGCACCACAGTGCGGACCGCGCGGTTCACGTAATCATCTCGGCGAACACGACGAGTCGCTGCGCATCAGAGAAGCGCGGCTCGCAGGTGGTCAGCGTCAACGTCGACACCCCACTGCCCAGCGGGTCGGGCCCCAGCACCCAGCTGTCACCGGGGCCGACGACGCGCTGCTCCCGGATCTCATAGGTGTGGCGCCGCCCTCTTCGATCCGTGACGTGCACCTCATCGCCGGCGCGCAGGTCGTCCAGGTTGAAGAACGGCGCGCCAAAAGTCGTGCGGTGACCGGCGACGGCGAAGTTGCCGTCCCCGCCCGGCGGCGCGGTGCTCGGGTAGTGGCCAGGGCCCCGCTGCAGCTCGGCAAACCCGACGCCCTCGACGATGAACAGCGGTCCCTCGTGCACGGGTGGGCGCTGCGAGCCGGGCCTGACAAACTGCAGCGCCGCGACGGCGGCACCGAGGTCGACTGGTTCGGCCTGGCGCCGCGAGTCCTCTGTCCGCTCGTCGGCGCCCCGGCTCCCCTCCGTTTCGACCGACCGGTCCCGCTCGCCGACCGACCGGTCCGACTCGCCGACCGACCGGTCCGATTCGCCGACCGACTGGCTCCACTCGTCGGCCAAAGCGTCCTGCGCGCGGCTGGTCGCCACATTGGTGAACAACAACTCGTAGACGAGGTACAGTCCGACCAGCACGCCGGCGGCGATGAGCAGCCAGCCGACGCCTCGTACGGCGCGGGCGGCAGCACCGCTCACGAGCGTTGCCCGGAGGCCGGCTCAGCCACGTCGACGGTGGGCGGACCGACGTACGCCGGCAAGCTCAGGGAACGGTCGCTGACCTCGGAGAACCCGAGTTGGTACTGACGCGCGGCCACGCGGAAGCTGGCCACCACGGGGTCGCGGTCGAGGGCGGCCTGCAACGCCACGTCGTCGCCAATCGCCCGGATGACGTACGGCGGCGAGTACACCGAGCCGTGCAGCAGCAGCGTGTTGCCCGCGCAGCGGATGGCCGTTGTCGCCAGAATCCGCTGCCCGTTGACGTCCATCGCCTCCGCACCACCCGCCCACAGGGCGTTGATGACGGCCTGCAGATCCTGTTCGTGGATGACGAGGTTGTTCAAATCGCCCTCGGGCGCCTCGTCCAAGGCGGAGTCGTCCAGCGTGACCGCAAGGCCGGGGCCCGTCAGACCCGTCATCCCGGCGGGGACCATGATGCGGTCGATGCGACGTTGCAGCCTGGCCGCTGCCTTGGTGCCCGTGACGCCGGCCTCCTGGTAGCCGTCGACGTGCGATGACAGCTCGGCGACGCGCTGCTCGAGGTCGGCGGTCCGCCGTTCCTCCGCGCGGATGAGCTCCACCAGCTCCAGGCGGCGTCCCGTCCGCCCGACGGTCGGTACATCCTCCGACCGCGCCGCCACGGTCAGGATGGTGGCGACCAGTCCCAGCGCGACGACGGAGGCGGCGCGGGCGGGCAGTCGTGGCGGGGCGGAATCGTCAGCGCTCATGCGGTGTCCCAGTCCGGCGGCTCCTGCACGACGTGCGTTCGCAGGCCCTCACGCCTTGGAGGCAACGGTACCATCCGGCCCCTGCGCCATCGTGCCGTGGACCGGTGGCCTGCTCGAGGAGATGCCGTGCCCAAGTCGAAGTCGAAGCGCTCCAGCTACATCCCGCCCAAGCCACCCAAGCCCAAGCCGAGTCCCCGCTGGGTGCCCTGGCTGGGCCTGGCCCTGATCCTCTTGGGACTCGCGCTGGTGCTGCTGAACTACATCTTTCCGGGAGTCCTTCCGGGCGGGAACTACGTGCTGATCGTGGGATTCCTGGTGATGGCTGCCGGCTTAGTGGTGCTCAGCCAGTGGCGCTGAGCCGAAGGTGCACAGCAGACGCGGTGAAATTCCAGTGATGTCATCCCGTCCACAGCGTTGTCCCCAGATGGGGACAACCGCCGTTCAGGCCAGCGGCTCTCGGGCGACCTCATGGCGCTCCGTCATGCGCTCGCCGCAGTGGCGCGGCGGTACCGCCGCTCCTCGGACCAGCAGGAGCACCTCGGCGCCGCAGCCACTGCACCAGTAGGTGATCCGCTCGTCGCGCGGGTCGACGGGCCGGGGCGGACCGTCGGGGACGTAGGCGGCACCGCGGCGGAGCGAACCCAGTGAGGCGGTCCCAACCCGCCAGATAAACAACCCCAGCAGCGGCGCGAAGACGTACCGCGCCTCCACGACATCGAAGGCCGCCAGCGCCAGCCCAACCCCGACCAGGGGCCAGAACCACCGTCGCGTCGGCACGGTCGGCCACCTCCTGTTGATAGCTGCCAGCCTAGGTCGAACACCGGGGCAGGGCGGTCTCGTCGCCGCCGCCCGACTTGACCCATCGGCCGACCGGGCCGCTCCGAACTGCCAGCGGAAGCTCAGTCGTCGGGGTGGCCCCCCTCCGCTGCCCCAACGAGCGGCCCTGGCACGCCGTGCCAGGGCTGTTTCCTGTTCGGGGCGGGTGCGGTGCCTGCGTGGTCAGTCGGTGGTCACCTTGAGACCGCCGATGGATGCCTGGTTGCCGGTAGCCTCGCCCAGTTGCTCGGTGCTGGGCTCATCACAAGCGGCCGGCGGCCACTGACGGATGCCATGCCAGACCCGGCACATCGAATGGTGCATCAAGTCGACCAGCGGGCTAGCGGGCATATCGCCATCAGTGGGGTGCATCAAGGCTACTGGCTGGCTGACTTTCTATCGATCGCAAGTATCTTGAAGCGGGCGCCGGTGCGTTCTACTTCTTCCCCGTCTCCGACCTTGCAGAGCGACTGCGTGAACTGTCGGTGCGGACGGGATAGACCACCGCTCAACGCCCCTCATGGGGGTCGGGTGGACCCTAGGGGAATCGAACCCCTGACCTCCGCCTTGCAAAGGCGGCGCTCTACCAATTGAGCTAAGGGCCCTCGGGGAGACCAGCGCCCACCGGCCGGGGCGGCGGGACCTACAGGTCGCGGGGCTCTTCCCAGATGGCTTCGTCCAGGTCGCGGTCGCGCTGCTTCTTGAGCACAGCGGCAGCGACGGCGGCGAGGGCGGCCAGCAGAAGGGTGCGGCTGCGCATGACAACGCTCCTTGCCGTGGGACGGGTGGGCCATCGAGGACTTGAACCTCGGACCTCACCCTTATCAGGGGTGCGCTCTAACCGCCTGAGCTAATGGCCCCACGCGGCCTGGAGTCTAGCGACCCCGCTCATCGTCGGCCAATGTCACCCGCAGCCCGCCGACCAGGTCGGAGATGAGGTTGTACAGGAAGCTCATGAACACGTTGATGCCGCTCCACAGCACCACGTTGACCAGCCCGACGAGGAAGATCACCCGGGCGATGTTGACGCCATTGATGCGCACCAGCTCCAGGCCGACCTTACCGAGCAGCTCCTGCAGCGCTTCGATCAGCCCCAGGCGGATGACCACGGCCCAGAACACGGTCAGCCCCAGCATGACCACCAGCAGGACGCAGAAGTAAAAAATCAGACTCAGCTTCAACACCGACCAGGGGTCGATCTTGCGGATAGTGGTGCGGTGGCGTACCGCGCGTGAAGCCGGAATCCGCTGCATGCGCGCGCGGGAGGGCTCAAGCCGGGTCCGGTCGGTGGTTCCGCGTTGGCTCGTGCTCATGGACGCGGAGTCTACGGCCTCGTCGGATTCGCCAATGCCAGCCATGCCTGTCCTACAGCCGCAGGTCGTTGCGGACGACGTCCTGGGCCACGTCATGCAGCTTGCGGCTGTTGCTGCGGGCGTAGCGGCGCAACCGCTGGAAGGCCTCGGCGACGTCGACCCGGTCCCGCTCGGCGAGTATGCCCTTGGCCTGCTCGATGACCACTCTGCTCTCCAGCGCGTGCTGCAACTGCTCGGAGCGCTCCGCGGAGCGCTCGACCTGTCGAGCGTTGAGAATGTAGATGGTGGCGATGTCAGCCAGCACCTGCCCGGCCTCGATCTCGTCGGTCTCCAGCACGCCAGGGGTGCCGCGGTACAGATTGAGCGCGCCCACGCGGTCGTCACCGACCCGCATGGCGAAGCTGTACACCGCGTGCAGGCCGGATTCCCGGGCACGCGGGGCGAAGCTGGCGAAGCGCTCGGTGTCCTCGAGATCAGGTACCACCACCTGTTCGCCGCTGTGATACGCGTGCAGGCAGGGTCCCTCGCCGAGCTCGATCTGCAGGCTCTCGATGTCGCGGATGGTCTCGTCGGAAGCCGCCACGAACCGCAGGACGTCCTTGGCGTCGGCCAGCATCACCCCTGCGCCATCGACGGGCAGCACGTCGCAGACGTGGTCGCACAGCTCTTCGAGCATGTCGGCGACCTCGTAGGTGCCCACCAGCGTGCGCGCGAACTGGATGAGCACCACGCCGAACTTGGCCTCGTCCACATCAACCGCCGGCGAGCTCTTCGGCTTCCATCACCCGAGCGATGGAGGCGACCTTGGCGCCCTCGGACGGCTTCATCACCCGCACACCCTGCGTAGAGCGGCCGGTGGGCCGGATGTCCTTGACGTCCATCCGGATGATTGTGCCGGTGTCGGTGATGATGAAGACTTCCTGCTCGTAGGCAGCCACCAGGGCACCGACGAGTCCGCCTCGCGACTCCACCAACGTGGCAGTCTGCACTCCCTTGCCGCCGCGGCGCTGGACCGGGTAGCGCTCCAGCGGCGTGCGCTTGCCGTAGCCCTCTTCAGTCACCACCAGCAGCTGACCGTCACGGACGGTCCGGGTCATCGACAGCACCTCGTCGGCGGCGGACAGGCTCATGCCCCGCACCCCGGAGGTATCACGCCCCATCGGGCGAGCGTCGGACTCGGCGAAGCGGATCGACATCGCCAGGCGCGACACCAAGATCATCTCGTCACCGCCGGAGGTCACCTGCACGCCGATGAGCTCGTCGCCCTCGCGCAGGTTGATGGCGATGAGCACGGTGCGGGGGCTGTCGTACTCGCTGAGCAGGGTGCGCTTGACCATGCCCTGCCGCGTGGCGAACAGCAGGTACTGCGGCTGCTCGGGACGGAAGTCCTTCAGGTCGACGACCGCCGCGATGGTCTCGTTCGGCTGCAGGCCAAGCCCCTCGACGTTAGCCACGTACGTGCCGCGGGCGGTGCGGCTCTTCTCGGGAACCTGCCAGGCCTTGACCCGGTAGACCCGTCCCTGGTTGGTGAAGAACAGCAGCCAGTGGTGCGTGGTGGTCACGAACAGGTCGCGCACGATGTCGTCGGAGCGCAGGGCACCGCCCGTGACGCCCTTGCCGCCGCGCTTCTGCGTGCGGTACTCGCTGGCCTTGACGCGCTTGACGTAGCCGGCGCGTGTCAGGGTGACCACGACCTCCTCCTCGGCGATGAGGTCCTCCATGTCCAGGTCGCCGCCGCCAGGAACGATGCGGGTTCGGCGGGCGTCGCCGAAGCGGTCCCGCAGCTCGGTCAGCTCCTCGACGATGATTCTGCGCAGGCGGGCAGGGTCGTCCAGGATGGCCTGGAGCTCGGTGATGAGACCCTGCAACTCGGCATATTCGTCGAGGATGCGCTGTCGTTCCAGGGCGGCCAGCCGGCGCAGCTGCATGTCCAGAATCGCCCGCGCCTGGATCTCGGACAGCTCGAAGCGCTCCCGCAGCTGCCCCAGCGCGGCCTCCGCCGACGGCGCGCTGCGGATCAGCGTGATCACCGCGTCGAGGTTGTCCAGGGCCACGATGAGGCCTTCGAGGACATGCGCCCGGTCGGTGGCCTTGCGCAGCCGGTAGGCCGTCCGCCGCGTGACGATCTCGATCTGGTGGTCGATGTAGGCGGCGATGGCGGCCTTCAGCGACAGCGTGCGTGGCACGCCGTCCACCAGCGACAGGTTGATGACCCCGAAGGTGTCTTGCAGCTGCGTCATCTTGTACAGCTGGTTGAGCACAACCTGGGCGTTGGCGTCGCGCTTGAGCTCGATGACGAACCGGGTGCCCTGGCGGTTGGACTCGTCGCGCAGGTCGCGGATGCCCTGGATGCGCCGGTCACGGACCAACTCGGCGATCTTGACCGCCAGGTTGGCCTTGTTGACCTGGTACGGCAGCTCACTGACGACGATCCGCTCGTTGCCCCTGCTGTCCTCCTCGACCTCGGTGACCGCCCGCATGCGAATCGAGCCACGGCCGGTCTCGTAGGCCTCGCGGATGCCCTGCGTGCCCATGATCAGTGCACCGGTCGGAAAGTCCGGTCCGGCTACGTAGCTCATCAGGCCGTCCAGCTCGATGCTGGGGTCGTTGACCGTGGCGATGACGGCGTTGGTCATCTCCACCAGGTTGTGTGGCGGGATGTTGGTGGCCATGCCCACGGCGATGCCAGAGCTGCCGTTGACCAGCAGGTTCGGAAAGCGCGACGGCAGGACCAGCGGCTCGACTTCCTGGCCGTCGTAGTTGTCGACGAAGTCGACCGTCTCCTCGTCGATGTCGCGCAGCAGCTCCATGGCGAGCGGCGACAGACGCGACTCGGTGTAGCGCATCGCCGCTGCGGGGTCGCCGTCCACCGACCCGAAGTTGCCGTGCCCGTCGATCAGGGGGTAGCGGATAGCCCAGGTCTGGCCCATGCGGACCAACGCGTCATAGATCGCCGAGTCACCGTGCGGGTGGTACTTCTTCATGACATCGCCGACGGCGGCTGCCGACTTGCGGTGCTGGGTGCCAGCGCGCATGCCGCCCTCGAACATCGAGAACAGGATCCGCCGGTGCACGGGCTTGAGGCCGTCGCGGACGCTCGGCAGTGCGCGCCCCACGATCACGCTCATGGCGTAATCGAGGTAGGAGCGCTGAAGCTCGTCTTCGATGTCGACCGGCTCGACGCGCCCTGACGGGTCGACAGGGGGCGAGGCGGCGGGCAGGACGTCGTCGGTCATCACTAATCCTCAGCGTGGCCGCACGTCGAGCACGATGCGCGGCGGCTCGGACAGGGTGTGCAACCAAAAGTCGGTTGCGGTCTTGGCGTTGACGACGAGGTCGACGCGCTGCTGGCCAGCGGTGACCTCGATGTCGCCCAGGATCTGCGCGGCAGGCGCCAGGTCGGCCGCGGTGATGTCGTCGGTGACCAGGCCGTGCACCTGCAGCACCACATCGCGGCCGCGCGAGCGCGCCACGCTGCGAGGCACGACGCCCGCTTCCAACTCGTCGGACCCCTCAAGCTCCAACGTGATCCGTAGGTAGCCGGCGCGGCTGCTGGCGCTGATGCCACTGGCCCGCACACCGACGGCGGTACGGGTGCCGATGCGTTGCCTGCCCGTGGTGAATCCGGCGCCGCCCAGCACACCCTCGCCGCCCGGCTTCGTGCCGATGACGCTGTCGTCGCGGACCAGCGTGGGCGGCAGATCCCAGGCGCCCCAGAACCGTCCGCCGGACCTGCCGTCGACGGTCAACTGCACCTTTTGAATCGTGGGAAACTCGGTCAGGGTGTTGGTGATCGCGGCCAGCGCCAACTGTTCGTTGACGGGGCCGTCGTCCACCGTGGCGGCATCGTCGACCGCCTCGGAGGACAGATCGACGCGTGCGGTGTCGCCGGTCAACGTGAAGCTCTGGATCGCGCTGCTGGTGGGCAAGGGCGCCATCAGCCCCTCCTCGTCGGAAGCGCGGGGCCCTTGCAGCAGCAACCTTAGCGCCCTGCGAGGCAGGTCATCGCTGACCGGTGCCTCGCGCACCACCGGCACCAGATGAGCCTGCCGGCCGCTGCCACTGCGGAAGTACAGCGTCAAGTCGACCCGATCGGCACGCTGCACGGCCGCCTCGGAGTCCACGTCGGCCGTCGGCAGCGTGGGCGCGCACCCCGCCGCATGCAGGGCGAGGGCGACGAGGAGCAGGCAGCTACGGCGCACGGGCGCGACTACACGTCCAGGAAGCGCACGTCGCGGGCGTTGCGCACGATGAAGTCGCGGCGCGCCTCGACGTCGTCGCCCATCAGCACCGTGAACATCTGGTCGGCGGCGGCGGCGTCATCCATCGTGACCTGCAACAGCGTGCGGCCTGCCCGCTCCATCGTGGTGGTGGCCAACTGGTCGGCGTCCATCTCGCCAAGGCCCTTGAAGCGGCTGATGCGCGGGCGCTTGCCGCCGGAGCCGTTGCCGTCGATCTCGGCCAGGATCACGTCACGTTCCCGGTCGGAGAAGGCGTAGCGGATCTTGTCCTTGGCCTTGGTTCCCGGCGGCTCGATCTGATATAGGGGCGGCTGCGCGATGTAGACGTACCCCGCATCGATCAGGTCGCGCATGTGGCGGAACAAGAACGTCAGCACCAGCGTGCGGATGTGAGCGCCGTCGACATCGGCGTCCATCAGCATGACGACGTGGTGGTAGCGGGCCTTGCTCAGGTCGAAGTCGTCGCCGATCCCGGTGCCGATCGCGGTGATCAACGCCTGGATCTCCTTGTTCTCCAGGATCTTTCCCAGCCGCGCCTTCTCGACGTTGAGGATCTTGCCCCGAATGGGCAGGACCGCCTGGGTGACCCGGTCGCGGGCCATCTTCGACGACCCGCCCGCCGAGTCGCCCTCGACGATGAAGATTTCGCAGCGGCTCGGGTCGTTCGACTGGCAGTCGGCCAGCTTGCCAGGCAGTGCGGTGGACTCCAGCAGCCCTTTGCGACGGGTGAGGTCACGAGCGGCGCGGGCCGCCAGACGCGCACGTGCCCCCTGGATCGCCTTGTTGACCACGATCCGGCCCTCGGCAGGATGCTCGTCGAACCAGCTGCGCAGCCGCTCGTTGCAGGTGCGCTCCACGAAGCTGCGCATCGGCGTGTTGCCCAGCTTGGTCTTCGTCTGCCCCTCGAACTGGGGGTCGGCGAGCTTGACCGACACGATGGCGGTCAGACCCTCGCGGATGTCTTCACCGGTCAGCGCCAGGTCCTTCTCCTTGCTGCCGGGGCGCAGCAGGCCTGAGTCCTTCGCGAAGCGGTTCACCACGTTGGTCAGGGCCTTCTTGAAGCCCTCCTCGTGGGTGCCGCCCTCGTGGGTGTTGATGGTGTTGGCGAAGGTGTGGATCGACTCGTGGAAGCTGGCGTTCCACTGCAGCGCGATCTCCACCTCGTGCGGTCCGTCCCCGTTGGACTCGCCCGCGGTGAAGTGCAGGATCGCCGGGTGCAGCGCCTCCTTGCTGTCGTTGAGGTGCCGCACGAAGTCACGCAGCCCGCCCTCGGCGAGAAACATCGCCGTCCGCGGTTCGCTGGTGTCGGGATCGAGGTGGCGCTCGTCGGTGACCGAAATCTTCAACCCGGCGGTCAAAAAGGCCGTCTCCCGGAAGCGAGTGGTCAGCGTCTCCCAGCTGTAGTCGGTGCTCTCAAAGACCTGGGCATCGGCCCAGAAGGTGATCGACGTACCCGTGCCCGACGTTTCGCCCTCCGCTACCACCGCGACGGGCCCGTCAGGGATTCCCCGGCTGAACGTCTGGCGATAGAGCCGCCCGTCCCGCCGAACTTCAGCTACCAGGCGGCTGGACAGCGCGTTCACCACAGACACGCCGACCCCATGCAGGCCCCCAGAGACCGCGTAGGACTTACCGTCGAACTTGCCACCGGCGTGCAGGACCGTGAGCACGACCTCCAAGGCGGACTTGTGCAGGGTGGGGTGCTCGTCGACCGGGATGCCGCGGCCGTCGTCGACCACCTGCAGGCCCCCGTCGGCCAGGAGCCGCACCTCGATCACGCTGCAGCGACCGGCCATGGCTTCGTCGACGGAGTTGTCAATGACTTCGTAGACCAGATGATGCAGACCGCGTGGACCGGTGGAGCCGATGTACATGCCGGGCCGCTTGCGGACCGCCTCCAGTCCTTCCAGGACGGTGATGTCAGCGGCGTCGTACTCGCCGATTCCAGACTCCACGGGCTACTTTCTGCTGGGCTGCGGGCGGGCGCGAGCAGGCTCTGCGATCAACGCGTGCGTCGCCGGAAAATGCTTCAGCGCGGCCGTGCCATGAGGCGGCCTGTTCTCCTTGTTAGAGTACCATAGCCGCAGCCTGCGTCCCAGACAGGCGCAGGCGGCGTTTGCGCTGGTCAACGCGTTATCACTTCGAGGTCAATCGGCCGGTGGTCACCGTGACCTTCGTCACCTCCCCAGCGCCGAGCACCGCGTTGGCCCGCGCCAGCAGCTCAGGTGCCAGAAAGCCGACCTGCGTGGCCCAGGCCGACGACACCGCACGGAGCACCAGGACCCCGCCGGCGAGGCGCACCGGCTCGACGTGGCGGGCCAGCTGGTCACCGGCGATCTCGTCCCAATGTTGATGGACTCGAGCCCCTCGCAGCCGGGCTTGCCAGCCCCGGCGACCGCTGATCAACCCCAGCAGGGCACCCACGCCCTCGGGCTCTGGGCCCTGGATCCGGCGGTCGGGGTCGCTGGGATCGCTCAGCCGGCTCATGGTGTCGTCACCGGTTCTACCGTGCCTTCGTGCACTAGATGCCGAGGGCCTGCCAACGGCACGTCGGCGTCCACCGCGGCGGTCACGATCACTTGCTCGAAGGCCTCGCAGCGCTCTGCCAGACGGCGCCGGCGCGGCTCGTCGAGCTCGGCGAACACGTCGTCGAGCAGCACCACCGGTTCTTCCCCGACGTCGTGGAGCACCCTGATGCTGGCCAGCCGCAGGGCAAGGGCCAGCGACCAGGTCTCCCCGTGGCTGGCGTAGCCCTTCGCCGGCATGCCATTGAGCGCCAGCGCCAGCTCGTCACGATGGGGACCGGCCAGCGTCACTCCCCGCTCGCGCTCGGCTTCGGCCACCAGGGCCAACCCTTCCCGTAGCTCGCTGGCCAGCGCCGCCGGGTCCGGCACACCGCAACCCGGTGTGGCCTCCACCCGCCGTCCGGTCGACAGCTCGTAGGCGAGCTGCAGATGACCCCGGGCCTCGCGTAGCGGAGAGGCGGCAACCAGATCGCGGTAGGCGGTGTCGGCCGGACCGGCCAGCGCGTGCACCACCGCGATCCTTGCGGCCAGCAGGGTCGCCCCCGCCGACACCAGCGATTCGGTCCAGGTCGGCAGGGTCTGCTCGAGACGACCCCGCCCCCCCGTCCGGTGCTGGCGCAGGAGTGTGTTGCGCTGGCGCAGCACCCGCTCGTACTCGGAGCGAGCCGCCAGATACGCCGGTCGTCGCTGCGCCAGCAGCTCGTCGAGGAAGCGCCGACGGTCTGCCGGGTCCCCGCGGACCAGGCCGAGGTCCTCGGGCGCGAACAGGATGCTACGGATCTGGCCGATCGCGTCGCGCACCCGCGGTTGGGGTTGCCCGTTGAGCCGCGCGCGGTTGCGCCCGCCCAGGCGCAGCTCCAGCTCCACGGTCAGGGCACGTCCCTTGGCTGCGGGTTCGGCGGATCCGCCAGTGTCGGTGCGAGCGACGGCCCGCACCACCGCCGCCTCGGCGCCCACTCGGACCAGCGGCGCGTCCGCGGCGACACGGTGACTGCTACCGATCGCCAGATAGTGCACCGCTTCCAGCAGGTTGGTCTTGCCCTGCGCATTGGGACCGACCAGCACGCTCATCCCGGGACCAAGGCTCAACGTGGCGGCGGTGTAGGAGCGGAAGTCGACGAGCTCCAGGCGCTCGAGAAACACTCCGCGCTAGACGCGCACCGGCATCAGCAGGTAGAGGAAGTCCGGCGCCGGAGGCTCATCCTCGCCCTGTGCGGCGGGCGCCGGCCGCAGCACCGCCGGTTTGAGCTCGTCGCGGAACTCCAGCACGACCCGCTCGCTGCCGGCCGCGTCCAACCCGTCGGTTAGGTAGCGCGGATTGAACGCGATCTGCAATGGCTCGCCCTCCAGCTGGCCCGGCATCGACTCCTCGGCCTGTCCCACCTCACCGCTGCCGGCCGTCACCCGCACCGAGTCCGCTGTCAGGTGCAGCGTCACGGGCGTGGCGGTGGTGTTGGCGTCACCGACCACCGCCACACGCTTGGCCACCTCCATCAGCTCGGCGCGGTCGACCAGCAGCCGGCGCTCTGACCCAGCGGGGATCAGCTGGCGGACATCCGGAAACTTGCCCTCAATGAGACGGCTAGTGAGGCGCCGGTCGCCGAATGCGAAGGTCACCTGACCGGCTTCCAGCAGCAGACGCACCTCGCTGCCGAGCAGCTCGGCGGAGCGGCGAGCTTCTTCCAGGGCGCGCCGCGGCACCAGCACCGTGCGCTCGGTCCCCTGATCCCAGGGCACGGTGCGCACCGCGAGGCGATACGAATCGGTCGCCGAGGCGGTCAACCCCTGCGTCGTCGCCTCCAGCTGCACGCCGGTCAGCACGGGGCGGGCATCATCGGCGCTGGCGGCGCGCGCCACCTGGGCCACGGTGCGGGCGAACTCCTCGGCTTTCATCACGGCGGTAACCGCGTCGGGCCCCGGCTCGGGCAGGGACGGGAAGTCCTCGGCGGGCATCAGCCGCAGGTCGAACTGCGCGCGGCCACAAGCGAGGTGCAGTCGTTCCCTAGCGGCCTCGGCGGACACCGCGGCGTTGGGAAGGCTGCGGACCACATCGCCCAGCAGCCGGCCGGGGACGAGCGCAACACCGTCGGACTCGGCCTGCACCGGGATGGACAGCTCGCTGGCCATCTCCAGATCGGTCGACGACAGCACCAGGCGGTCACCGCTGACCTCCAGGCGCACGCCGGACAACGCCGGCAGCGTGGCTCGGGCACCGACCGTGCGTAGCGCCCACGCGGCAGCGTCGGCGAACTCGCCGCGTTCTGCCCGAAACTTCATGTGCTCCTCCGCATCCGGTGGCCGACCGCTTCGCTCCATGAGGACATGGCCCAGTGTCCTGCCGCTTCGCTGGCTGCGGACAGGCTCGGGTTTCCCACCGAGCAGGACGCGCCCGGCTTTGAAAGGCTGTTGTCTTTATCCAAACCATCGACGTCGTCGGGGAGGCGCCAGGCTGTTGACAACACCTGTTGTGCCTGGTCATCGCGTTGTTGGCACTGTGGGAGCACTGTGGGCGGCGTGGGGGTGAGGGTGTGGGCCACCGCCACGTTGTCCACCTCCACGCGAACTACAGCGTTGCAACTGCGAGCAAACGCTGGTTGTGCCCATCCTGTCCACGGGCTTGTCCCGTCGCTGTCCACAGTCAACGAGCCTGCCGCGCACTGGTCTTGACCCGGCTTGTCAGCTCTTGCACTTGCTCGTAGATCGCGGGGCGCTCCTTCATGAGGCCACTGATCTTGGAGTTGGCATGCATCACGGTGGTGTGGTCGCGGCCGCCGAAGGCTTGCCCGATCTTGGGCAGGGACAGGTCGGTGAGCTCGCGCGTCAGGTACATGGCGATCTGGCGGGCGGTCACCAGCTGGCGGGTGCGGTTTGGCGAGCACAGGTCGTCAAGGGTCAACCCGAAGTAGGTGGCGGTCTCGGTCATGATCAGGCTCACCGAGATCTCGGAGTTGCCGCCGTCGGGGAAGAGATCTTTGAGCACGACCTGTGCCATGTGCAGCGTCACCTCCGTCTGCTGCAGGCTGCCCGCGGCGGTGACGCGGATCAACGCGCCCTCCAGCTCCCTGATGTTGGACTGGATCCGGCTGGCGATGAGCTCCAGGACGTCGTCGGGGACCGGGAGGCGGTCCTGCCCCGACTTCTTGCGCAGGATGGCCAGCCGGGTCTCCAGGTCTGGTGGCTGGATGTCGGTGATCAGCCCCCACTCGAAGCGAGTGCGCAGGCGGTCCTCGAGCTGGCCAATCTGCTTGGGCGGTCGGTCCGAGGAGATGACGATCTGCTTCTGCGCGTTGTGCAGCGTGTTGAAGGTGTGGAAGAACTCCTCCTGGGTGCGTTCGCGCGTGGCCAGGAACTGGATGTCGTCGATGAGCAACACGTCGACGTCGCGGTAACGACGCTGGAAGGCCACCTGCCGCCGGTTGCTGATGGCGTCGATGAACTCGTTGGTGAACTGCTCAGTGGTGACGTAGCGGACTTTGAGGCGCGGATACAGGTGGGTCGCGTAGTGGCCGACCGCTTGCAGCAGGTGCGTCTTGCCCAGTCCGGCGCTGCCGTAGATGAACAGCGGGTTGTAGGCCTTGGCCGGCGCTTCTGCGACAGCGAAGGCGGCGGCGTGCGCAAAGCGGTTGCTGGCGCCGATGACGAAGCGGTCGAAGGTGTACTTCTCGTTCAGGGCGCTGTCGCGCTCCGGTGCCGACCGGGGGAAGGCCTCCGGCGCCCAGGCCTTGCGCTCGACCTGGAGATCCGGGAGTTCGGCCACATCCACGGGCGTCGGTTGCGGATCCGGGCGAACCGTAACCACGACGTGCAGCGCCCGCCCGGCCGCCTTGGTGACAGCGCTGCGCAGCGCCGGGCCGTAGCGGGTGTCCAGCTGTTCGCGGGCGAAGCTGTGCGGTGCGGCCAGCACGACCGTGTCCTGGTCGAAGCCCACAGGTCGGGTTTCGTCCAGCCACGCCCGTAGCGCGGCCCCCGTGAGGGTGTCCTGCAGATCGGCGAGGGACCGGGTCCAGAGGTCGTCCAAGTCGATGACCATGACCATGCTGTCTGGCACCGGGATCTCCTTGACGATCGAAGGGTTTTCCACAACACCCTCCACAGTTGTGGAAGGGCGTTGCTTCCTAGGGGTGACCGGGACATCGGGTGGGATGGCCCTCGCGGGCGCACGTAGTCCACACAACACCAGGGAAGCGGTGATCCTCTCGGCGGCGTCTGTACCACTGCTGGACATCGCTCGATGCCCGCCCAGGCCCGATGATCCTCGCGCACGCTGTATAGCGATCCCGGCAGCACCGGTGCTCAACGCCCGCAGCGACCCCTGCCGCCGAGCTCCCGCCCAACGCTGGTACCTGAGCCCCGACCCATCGCACAAGTCTTCGAAAGCGGCTGGGAACGCCATCCGGCTCGGGACGTTGGGAGTATAGGCACCGTCGAAATCGAGTGGCAAGGTCATGTCCACAGGTGTCGCAACGGGGTTCCCCCCGGCTTGTCGCCGGCTGACGGCGCCGGCGGCGGTCGCGGTACAGTGTTCGGTTGGGAGACGGGCGTGTGTCGCCGGAAGCCTTGCGCGACATCGGTCGACGGCCGCGCCGACTGGCGCCAGGGCCGTGACCAGCCAAGGGACCGCGCACCGTCGCCCGCAAATTGGTGCGTTCGGGTGGCCCACCCGGCGCCACCGGGCAGCCACCAACAGTGGGGATCGAGATCATGAAGCGCACCTTCCAACCGAACATCCGCCGGCGCAAGCGCAAGCATGGCTTCACGCACCGCATGCGCACGCGGGCCGGTCAAACCATCATCAAGCGGCGGCGGGCAAAGGGCCGCAAGCGGTTGACGGCCTGAACAACCCCGAGGGCGGCGCCGAGCTGGGCAGCGCGCGGCCGGTTGCGCGCGGTCCCGTTGTCGGGCGGGCGGACGCAGTCGGCGCGCACCTTGCGGACCGGGGGCTGCGCCAGGGCGGCGGGCCTCCTATCGTGGGCGGACCGGCACGGCGCGTGCCGCCACCGCCCATGCTCCCTTCTCGACTCCACCGCAGCAACGACATCCGGGCCGTGCTCACGGGCCGGAACGTGGTGCACGGTGCGGATGTGGTCGTCCACGCCACCGGGCGGACGGGATCTGGAGATGCTCGCGGCGGTGGACCCAGGCGCGGTACCGGCCTCGACGTGACACGGGTGGCGGTGGTGGCCGGGCGCAAGGTGGGTGGGGCCGTGCAACGCAACCGGGCCAAGCGGCGCCTACGGGCGGCCCTGGCGGGCGGAACGCTTCCTGCGGGGCTCGACGTGGTGGTTGTCGCCCGCGGCGGCGTGCTGACCGCTGATTTCACGTCACTGCAGGCCGAGCTGGCAGGACTTGTCAAGCGCGCCGCATCCCGGATTCCGACCCCATGACTCGCTGGCGAAGTCGTCGTCGAGCACCGTGGCCTTCTCCCCTGGCTTGGCTGCTCACGCTGCTCGTCCAGGCCTACCGAGCTATCCCCAAACCTGGCTCCGACGTCTGCCGCTTCCTGCCAAGCTGCTCGCAATACGCCCTGGACGCCCTGGCGGCGCACGGGGGGCTACGCGGCGGCTGGCTGATCCTGCGCCGGCTCGCCCGTTGCCATCCCTTCCACCCCGGCGGGGTGGACCCGGTGCCGTCGCCGACCGGCGGCGGACCAACGCTGATCTAAGAGGAGACAACCGCGCGTGGATGCGCTCTGGAACGGCCTGCTCGACATCATCGAACTCGTGCTGCGGTTCTTTCACACCGCGACGTCACCGCTCTTCGGGGACGCCGCGGCGTGGGGGTGGGCCATCGTCCTGCTCACCGTCGCGGTCCGGGTGGTCCTGCTGCCGCTGGCGGTGAAGCAGACCAGGTCGCAGCGGGCGATGCAGAAGCTGTCGCCGGAGATGAAGAAGGTGCAGGCCAAGTACAAGACCGACCGCAGCCTGATGCGGTCCAATCCGGAGAAGTACAAGGAGCAGCGCCAAAAGCAGCAGGAAGCCATGATGGCGCTGTACAAGGAGCACGGCGTCAATCCGGCCGCGGGGTGCCTGCCACTGGTGGCGCAGATGCCAGTGTTCTTCGCCCTGTTCTCCGTGCTCCGCGACGTCGAGCGGCTACCGGAGCTGCGGACCGCCTCCTTCTATTTCGTCAACAACCTGGCTGCCACGCCCTCACAGGTCGGGCTCGGTGCCTGGGTCCTGATCGTGTTGATGGCGTTGACGACGTTCTACTCTTCCAAGCAGATGATGGCCGCCAACGTGGTCACATCGGGTCCGCAGGCGCAACAGCAGAAGGTGATGCTGTACGCGATGCCCGTGATGCTCACGGTCTTCGCCGTCAATCTGTACATCGGCGTGCTGCTGTACTGGATCACGACCAACGGCTGGACCATCGCCCAGCAGTACGTGATGTTCCGGGGCACATGACCCCGACAAGGGTGGGAGCAACTCATGCCCAACGGGCCGGCAGGAACGGCAGGCGAAGCGCGACAGGTGCAGGTCACCGGGGCCACCATCTCCGAGGCGGTGGCCGCGGCGCTGGCCCAGCTTGGTGTGAGCCAGGACGCGGTCGACATCGAGGTGGTGGCCGAACCGCGGCGGGGCTTCTTCGGAAGTCCGAAGCCGGCAGTGGTGCGAGTTACCCGCAAGGCTCCGCTCCCACCGCCGGTTGCACCCCAGACGTCTTCGAGAACCGAAACGCAGGAGGACCACGTCATGACCGAGACCGACAGCGGTCCACAAGTCAGTTTGGCGAACAGCGAGGCGCCGTCCGCCGAAGAGCGCATGAACCAGTTGGACGAGGAGGCCGAACTGGCCGCCGACTTCGTCGAGGGGTTGCTTGACCTGCTCGATCTGCCCGGTGACTTGGAGATCGAGATTCAAGAAGACCAGGCGCTGGTCAATCTGGAGGACGTCGGCAGTGGGCTGCTCATCGGGCGCCGAGGCGCCACCTTGGACGCGCTGCAGGAACTCGTCCGCTGCGCAGTCCAGCGCCAAACCGAGCGACGATCGCAGGTGCGCGTCGACGTCGAAGGCTATCGCGGGCGCCACGTGGAAAAGTTGCGCGATCACTGCCGCGAGGCGATCGCCGAGGTGCGAGAGAGCGGCAACCCCGTGCGGTTGGACCCGATGGACGCCTACGAGCGCAAGCTGATGCACGACTTGGTGGCCAAGACCGGTGGCGTGACATCCTCCAGTGAGGGCACCGAGCCCAAGCGGCGGGTGGTCATCCAACCCGACGAAGGCTGACGCGCGGGGGCTAAAATGGCAAGCGCGTGGTTTACGTTATGTATTCCCTATTTGGCTTCATGAGCGCCGAGTAGACTCGACCATTGACCCGTTGTTGCACGTGAAACTTCCTCGGCGTTGTCCAGCCTGAGCTAGATTCGGAGCGAGTATCTGGGGCAGGGCTTGATCATAGGTCAGGGCCCGAACGGACCGCAGCGGACCGCTGAGCGCGTTTCGCCTGGTGACCGGGCTCTTCTCCACCAGTTCGCAGACCTATTGCGCAGCAGCCCGCATAACCTCGTGGCCGCCGGTGACCACGACGCCCTTTATGATCGCCACATACTGGAAAGCTGGGCGGTGGCGGACGCACTGTCCTGCACTGGGCGCTGGCTGGACCTGGGCACCGGGGGTGGACTGCCAGGGCTGGTGGCCGCCGTTCGTCACCGCGACGTGGAGTGGGTGCTGGTGGACGCCACCCGCAAGAAGCTCGTCGCGGTCGATTCGTTCGTAGCTGAGCTCGGGCTCGACAACGTCCGAACCGTCCACGGGCGGGCCGAGGAGTTGGCACACGGTCCCCTTCGAGGGGCGTGCTCGGGCGTGCTGGCTCGTGCTGTCGCCCCGCTGAGCACCCTGATCGAACTCGCTCGCGGGTTTCTGGCGCCGGCGGGTTGGCTGGCCGCCGTCAAGGGTCCGGCATGGCGGACGGAGCTGTCGGAGGCCACCCAAGGTTTGCGGCAACTGGGGTACCAGTCCGTATCCACAGCCGCGGTGCCTGACACGGTCCGGCCCACCTGGCTTGTTACCATGCGGGCAGTTGGGTTCCCGCCTGCCGGGTACCCGCGCCGGACGGGGCTCCCTCGCGGTGCCCCCCTCGGAAGGCCCCCGTTGCTCTGATGACCCGCTGGTATCGCTACTGGGCTCGTGCCCGGCCCGCGTCTCTCCTCCCGCCTGTTCCACGTGAAACGCGCGAGCCGCGGGCGCAGATTCTCACCATCGCCAATCAGAAGGGCGGCGTGGGAAAGACCACCACGGCGGTCAATCTGGCGGGAACGCTGGCCACCTTGGGGTTGCGCATTCTGCTGGTCGATCTCGATCCGCAGGCCAACGCCACCTCCGGTGTCGGCGCCCGCGTCCAGCCGGGACAGGCCAGCGTCTACGACGTGTTGGTCTGCGACGCGTCTGCCAAGGAAGTCATCGAGCCCACGAGTGTGCCGGACCTGTTTGTGCTGCCGGCCACACTTGACCTGGCCGGCGCGGAGATTGAACTGGTCAGCGCCTTCAGCCGCGAGCAGAAGTTGCGACGTGCACTGCAGCCGCTGTCCGCCGACTTCGACCTGATCCTCATCGACTGCCCGCCGAGCCTCGGGCTGCTCACGGTCAACGCGTTGTCCGCTGGCGACGGCGTCATCGTGCCGGTCCAGTGCGAATACTACGCTCTGGAGGGCTTGCACACGCTGCAACACAACACCGACCTGATCCGCGACCACCTCAACCCGGGACTGCAGATCACGGGCTACGTGATGACCATGATGGACGGTCGAACCCGGCTGAGCCAGCAGGTGGTGGACGAGGTGATCGGCCACTTCGGCGAGCAGGTGTTCCGGACCCGCATCCCGCGGTCGGTCCGGCTGGCGGAGGCGCCGAGCTACGGGCTGCCGATCAGCGCATTCGATCCCGCCTGCCGGGGCGCGATGGCCTACCGCCGGCTCGCGGGCGAACTGCTGGCCCGCGTCGGGCTGACCGAGAGATCCCCGCAAGGAGTACCGGCATGAACCGAGCGAGCGGACTCGGTAGGGGCCTCGGGGCGCTGATCCCCACGGCTGGCCCGGGGCGCAGCGGCCTGGTGACCTTGCGGCTGTCCACGATCCACCCCAATCCCAGGCAGCCTCGTGCCGCCTTCGACGAGAAGGCGCTGGAGGAGCTGGCGCAGTCCCTGCGGGAGGTCGGGCTACTGCAGCCGATCCTGGTGCGGCCGACCGGGGACCGGCAGTACGAGATCATCGCCGGCGAGCGGCGCTTTCGGGCGGCTCGCCTGGCTGGGCTGGAGGAGATCCCGGCAATCCTGCGGCATACCGATGACGCCGCGTTGCTGACCGAGGCACTGATCGAAAACCTCCACCGAGCCGACCTGGGTCCCCTCGAGGAGGCGGCCGCCCTGCAACAGCTCCTGGATGACTTCGCGCTCACCCATGAGGAGCTGGCGCGACGGCTGGGCAAGTCGCGGTCGGCGGTGTCCAACGCGCTCCGGCTGCTGGCGCTGCCGGCCGAGCTGCAGCGGGCGGTGGCGGCCGGCTCCCTCAGCGCTGGGCATGCCAGGACGCTGCTCGGCGCTGGCGACCCGGGGCTACAGCAGCGGCTGGCCCAGCGAGTGATCGCCGGGGAGCTGTCCGTTCGGGCCACCGAGGAGCTGGTCCGAGTGGCCTGCGCCGACGCCACGGCGACGATGGGGCAGCTGGCACAGTCCGCGCAACGCCGGCGGCATACCCCGTATGACGATCTGCAGCGGCGGCTGACCGATGCGCTGGCGACGAGGGTGCAGATCCGTGGCACCGCCAGGCGCGGTCGCATCGTCATCGACTATGCGGGCACTGAGGATCTCCAACGGCTGTTGCACGTGTTCGGCCGTGGCACCGGCCAGGCGCTGGCCGGCGAATAGACCGCAAGGCCGCTGAGCGGCGGGGCAGCTCAGGGCGTCACGGCGGCGTCAACCCGCAGGCCGGCCGAGGCCAGCGCCTCCGCAAGGACGCGCTCGCACAGATCAGGAAATAACCAGCCGTGGGCGGCTGCGGCCATCGGCAGCAGCGAGGTCTCGGTCATGCCTGGGCAGGTGTCAAGCTCCAGCAGCCACGGGCGGCCGCCGCCGTCGACGATCATGTCGGCGCGGGTGACATGCCGACACCCGGCGAGCCTCCAGGCGGCTTCGCCCATGGCCACGCAGGCGGCGAGTGTGTCGTGCGGCAGGCGTGCGGGAGCATGGAACTGGGTTGCGCCGTGCGTGTAGCGGGCGCTGAAGTCGTAGGGGCCGGTTCGCGGCGCGATCTCCACCGGCGGCAGAACGTCGTCGCCGACGATGGACACCGCCACTTCAACCCCCTCGACGAAGCGCTCGATGAGCACGACGTCGTCATAGCTATAGGCGGCCACCAGCGCAGCCGGCAGGGCGCTGGCTTCCGGCACCAGCCGCACACCCAGTGCCGCCCCGCCGTGGGATGGTTTGACCACGACAGGGGTGCCGAGGCGCTCGATGACACGGTCGAGGGCCTGGACCGCGCCCATGTCGCGGATGGCGTCGATCGACAGGGCCACCCACTCGGGCGTGTCCACGCCGCCGCGCCGGTACACCCCCTTGGCCACCACCTTGTCCCAGGCCAGAGCGGACGCCACCGCGTCCGGCCCGGTGTAGGGCATCCCGAGCAGATCGAGCAACCCCTGAATGGTGCCGTCCTCACCGGCCTTGCCGTGCAAGGCCAGGTAGACGGCCTCGTCGTCGCCGTTCACCAGCGCGGGCACCAGACGGTCGTCCAGGTCGAGGCGCGTGACGCTGTGCCCGCGGTCAGCCAGCGCCTCGGCGACGCGACCGCCCGATCGCAAGCTGACGTCGCGCTCGAGTGACAGCCCGCCGCTTAGGACGGCCACCTTGACCGGCCTCATCGCCGATCGCCGAAGATCGCGTCCATGAGCTCGACCTCTTCGTGCAGCACCTCGGCCAGCCGCCGGACACCTTCACGGATGCGATCGGCCGGAGGAAAGCAGAACGACAGCCGCAGCTCGGCAGCACCGCTGCCGTCGGCGTAGAACCCGGCGCCGGGGACGTACGCCACGCGCGCACTCAGGGCTTTGGGCAGCAGCTGGCGGGCATCGACGCCGTCGGGAAGCCGGACCCAAACGAACAGACCGCCGGTGGGAGCGGTCCAGGAACAGCCTGGCGGAAAGCTGGCCGCAAGCTCGTCGAGCAGGGCGGTGCAGCGACGGCGGTAGACGTCGCGGAAGACCTCGATCTGGCGCAGCCACGGCTGTGTGGCGAACCAGCGTTCCGCCACGTGCTGGGTCAGATTGGACTGGCACAGGTCGGCGGCTTCCTTGAGCAGCACCAGCTTGTCGCGAACGGGCTCGGCGGCCGCCACCCAACCGATGCGCAGCCCAGGGGACAGGATCTTGGACAGCGTCCCGACATACAGGACACGATCGGGGGCCAGCGAACGCAGGGCGGGACGCAACTCGCCCTTGAAGTCCAGCAGCCCGTACGGGTTGTCCTCCACGACCAGCAGGTCGTGGGACTCGGCGAGGGCGACGACCTGCTCGCGACGCTGCACCGACATCGACGAGCCGGCAGGGTTCTGGTGGTTCGGGATGGTGTAGAGGAACTTGGCACTGCGGCCGGCCGCTGCGAGGCGCTGCAACGCGGCCTCCAAGGCGACAGGGTCCATGCCCTCGTCATCCATGGCGACATGCACCACCTCGGCCTGGTAGGAGGCGAACGCGCCCAGCGCACCGACGTAGGAGGGTCCCTCCGCCAGCACCACGTCGCCGGGATCGCAGAACAGCTTGGCGACCAAGTCCAGCGCCTGCTGCCCACCGGTGGTCACCACCAGATCGTCGGCTTGCGCCCGAACACCCTCGGCCGCCATCACCTCGGTGAGTTGCTGGCGTAGCGCCGGCAGACCCTGGCCCTCTCCGTACTGCATCGCCGCCGGCCCAGCGTCGCGGATCACCGCCTGGGTTACCTCCGCGAGCGCGTGGTAGTCCAAGGCTGCGGTGTAGGGCATGCCGCCGGCGAGCGACACCACCTCGGGGCGGTTGGCGACGGCGAACAACGCACGGATCTCCGAGGCGTTCATCCCGTGCGCTCGGCTGGCGTACCGGGCTCGGAAGCGGTCGAGGTAGATCTCGGTCACACGGGCTCTCTCGCGTCGGCGCCGGCGTGCCGAGCGTACAACGGCCTTGTCCGACAGGGCCGGCGCTGCGGGATGCCGGTACACTGACGTGCCCGGACGGCCCGAAGAGAACCTCGGTCAGCGAAGCCGCAAGCTGAGCGCGGGTTCGAGGTCCGGCGAAGAGAAAGGGAGCGAGGTGGGAGACGATCGCGCCCCAGTGATTGCGCTCAACCCGTTGGGCGGTGCACCGCCGGACCACCCGATGGGACTCGGCGAGGACAGCGGGCCCAACCCGATGGTGCGTGCCGCCGTTGGCCTACTGGTGGGCCTGGCTGCCGGCGCGGTAGCCGCCGCGCTCACGCCACGACCCGATCGAGCGCGACGCAGCCCCGCGACATCGGGTGCACTCGCCTCGGCGGACAGCTGAGCGCGCCGGTCGTGGCACGCCGCATCCATGATCTGTCGCTGTCGGGTCTTGGCGACCTGCCTCCGACCTGTCGGTCGTGTGTGTTCTGGGAGCTCGCGGGCGCGCAGCGCGGCCCGGTGCGCGGCCAGGAGACGCTGGCGGCCAACGGCAAGGAGGCTTGGTGGCAGGCCACCCAGCTTGAGTGGGGAACGCCCGGCAAGGCGCTGTACGTCGACGACCGTCCTGTGGGCTACGCCACCTTCGCGCCAGCCGAACACTTCCCCCGAGTGCGGCGGATGGGGCAGGCCGTGTCCGAGGATGCCCTGTTGCTGGCGGTGTTGTGGGTGCATCCCGACCACCGCGGAACCGGTGCAGCCAAGATGCTGCTGCAGAGTGTGCTGCGGGAAACCCACCGGCGGGGCTGCCGGGCCCTGGAGGCTTATGGTGCCCGCCATCTCACCACGGGCGGCCGCTTGTCGACGTGTCTGATCCCCGAGGACTTTTTGCTAGCCAACGGCTTTGAACTGCTCCATAACCACGGGGACTACCCGCTGCTGCGCCTCGACCTCCGCAAGACCGTGCGCTGGCAGGAATCGGTGAGCCACGCCCTGGAAGGGGTGGTCTCGGCGTTGAGCCGGCGTGAGCGCGCGAGGGTCCCGGCGCGCCCGGCGATGGAGGCGCGTCGCTAGGGCGCGCTAACCGCCGCGCTTTATGAGCGCCGGGAGCATGGGGCTACGAAGCGGCCCGCCCGACCGCGCCGGTGGCGACGGGGACGACGTCAGCCACCTCATCACCCTGAAAGAAGCGTTCCAAGGCCTCCACGAGCGCCTCGGCCAGGCGGTCCTGACGGGCTGGGTGCAGCAGGCGCTGCTCGTCGGTCGGAGAGGTGATGAAACCGGGTTCGGTGACGATCGCGGGCATGCGGGTCTGGCGAAGGATGGACCAGCTCATGGGATGGACCCGGCAGTCAGGGACGCCGCCCGCCTGCAGGACCGCGTCCTGCACCAGATGAGCCAGGCGCAAGCCTCCCTCGGACAGAAAGCGCGGCACCCCGTAGTAGTAGGTCGCCGAACCCGACGCGACAGGCGCGTTCAGGGCGTTCAGGCCGATGGAGACCACGACCTCGACCCCCTGCTCGTTCGCCAAGCGCGCTCGCTCGGTGCCGGCCGGGTTCGTTGCCGGACCCCGAGAGAGCACGGGTTGGGCCCCGCGTGCTGACAGCCGGGCGGCCAGCCGTGCGGCAAGCTGCCAGGCGATCTCGGCTTCGCTGACGCCTGAAGGTCCGATGGCACCGCAGTCACCTGGCCCATGGCTTGGATCGACCAGGATGCGTGTGCCCACCAATCCGCGCCTGTACATGGTGCGCAAGCGTTCGCGCTGGCGGGCCCGGACCCCAACGCCACCGGACTGATGCTCGCGGCGCACGCGACGCAGTGCCGCAACGGTGCGGGTTCCCGCTACCCCGTCGACGTCGACGCCGGCGTTGCGCTGGAACTCCTCGACCGCCGCCCGCGCCAGCGGACCGAACACGCCATCCTCGGAACCGGCGTCGAAGCCGAGTTGATTCAGCCGATGCTGCAAGTCACGGACGTCATCGCCGCGCATCATGCGGCGTGAATGCCACAGCAAGCGGTCGCCGAGCGTCCATCCTGCCTCTACCAGCGACCGCCAGGTCTCGGGTCCGACGATGCCGTCGGCAGGCAGCCCCCGCTCCCGCTGGAAGCGGCGGACGGCCGCGAGGGTCTGGGGCCCGAAGTGCCCATCGGTCCCCACTCGTTCACCAAGTGCACGAGCGAGGCGCTGCTGCACGTCGAGCACGGCAGGCCCGGCATCACCGGTGCGGATGAGTCTGATCACGTGCGCCGGAGTCTAGGAGGTGCGGCGCCCACGACCCTGCCAAGTCCCAGAAAACGGACGTCTCCCGGCGTTGGTCGTGGGAACTATGCTGCGCTGCCGCCGGGCGCGAGCGACGTCAGGCGATGAACTCGTCGACCTCGGCCAGCAGCTGGCTCTTGCCGCGTGCACCGACGATCCGCTTCTTCTCGACGCCGTCGGCGAACACCAGCAGGGTCGGAATGGACATCACGCCGTACTTGCGGGTGGTGTCGGGGTTGTCGTCGACATTCAGCTTGAGCACCTTCAGGGCGCCCGCCTTCTCACCGGCGATCTCTTCCACGACGGGTCCGACCATGCGGCATGGGCCGCACCACTCCGCCCAGAAGTCCACCAGGACGGGGGTGTCGGATTGCAGCACCTCGCTGTCCCACTGCTGGTCGCTGACGGTCTGGGCCTGGCTCACGGACGCCTCCTTGGTGCTCGGAACGGGCTCGGTACAACGCTGCGACTCGGCTTCCGTATTCCCCGCGGCGAGCCTGTTCAGTCGGGTGCAAATGGAGGCGCCAAAAGGCGCGAGGGGCGCCGAAGCGCCCCTCGCTCGCGGTTCGGATGACGGGGGGACAGCCGAACCGCGGATCGTAACAGGGCAGGCCTACGCACGCTGACCCGCCGTTACGCTCAGCCTACAACGTCAACACCCGCCGAGGTCAATATTGTGGCGCATGTCACCAGTTGTGGGCGTCGACCCCCAGCCACCGCTCGGCGTCGATGGCGGCTTTGCAGCCCATTCCGGCAGCGGTGACGGCCTGGCGATAGACGTGGTCGACGACATCGCCGGCGGCGAACACCCCCGCAACGCTGGTCGTCGTGGTCGGCTCACTCACCAGGATGTACCCGGCATCGTCGAGGTCCAGCTGCCCGCGGAACAACTCGGTCGTCGGGTCGTGCCCGATGGCCACGAACAGGCCGTCGGTCCGCAGCAGACGTGTTGCGCCAGTACCCGTGTCGCGAAGCACGACGCTTTCAACCGTCGCATCGCCGTTGACGTCGACGACCGAGGCGTTCCAGGCGAACTCGATCTTGGGGTTGGCGAAAGCTCGGTCCTGCATGATCTTGGTCGCCCGCAGCTGGTCGCGCCGGTGCACGACGGTCACCTTGGTAGCGAACTTGGTCAGAAAGGTCGCCTCCTCGATGGCCGAGTCGCCACCGCCCACCACCACCAGCTCCCGATCGCGGAAGAAGAAGCCGTCACAGGTGGCACAGGATGAGACCCCACGACCGATCAGACGCTGCTCGTTGGGCAGTCCCAGCCAGCGCGCGGTCGCGCCCGTCGAGATAATGACGGTGCGGGCCCGGAAGTCCTCACCACCGACGGTGACGGTGAACGGCGACCCCGAACGCAAGTCGACGGCATCGACGTCGGCCGTCACGATCTCGGTTCCGAAGCGCTCGGCTTGCTTGCGCATGTCGCTCATGAGCTCCGGACCCATGCGCCCGTCGGGAAACCCCGGGTAGTTCTCGACCTCGGTGGTCAGCATCAGCTGTCCGCCAGCTGCCCTGCCCTCGAACATTAGCGGGTGCAGGTCGGCGCGAGCGGTGTACAGCGCCGCCGTGAGCCCGGCGGGGCCCGAGCCGATGATGCAAACGTCGCGGACGGTATCTGGCATGTCGCCTCCTGCGGGGGTCTACCAAGGCGAACGGCACCCTACGACGGGATATTCCAAGAGGCCGCTTGAGCAGGGGTGATGGCCGAGGGCGGGCCGCGCGCACCGCCGGCGACCGTAGACTAGCCGGGTGGAGCAGACGATCCCACGTTGCGTGAACCATCCCGACGCAGAGACGCGCCTGTCGTGCTCGAACTGCGGTGATCCGATCTGTGTGCGGTGCATGCGCCAGTCGGCGGTCGGTCAGAAGTGTCCGCGGTGCGCCCGCCAACCTCCAGGTGCGCGCGCCCTCGGCAAGCCGGTCCACTACGTCAAGGCCGTCGGCGGCGGGCTGGCGGTCGCCCTGGCAGGCGGAGTGGCACTGTGGTTCGCCCTGGCCGCGCTGCCCTTCGGCGGCATCATCCTGCCCGGCTTGCTGGGCTACGGTGTCGGCCGGACCGTCGCCTGGGGATCGGCGGGGCAGCGCCAGGCTCCGTTCCCCGCGATCGCGGTGACGCTGGCGGTGGTCGGGGCGCTGGTCGGCATCGGTGGTCCCTTGGCCCTGCGCGGCCCCTTCTCGCTGCTGGGGATCGCCGCCGCCGGGTATTTCGCCCACCGAGGGCTGCACAGCTGACTCTTTGGCGCGCTTGGGGCCTACAGGCGCAAACTCAACGCGGTCGAGCAGTCCCCGGCCCGCACAATCTCCACCTGGATGCGATCCAGCTCCCGCGCGCCGTCGCTGGCAGTGACGAGCACGTACGCCAGGGCCGGCTCACCCCGGTACACGACGGTCTCCACCCGGGCTGGAACCACCGGCGTCGCGCTGTCGCGCCGCAGCGCCGCCAGGCATTCGGCCGGCGCTAGCGCATCGCTCAGCGGCGACGATCGGCGCAGGAAGGCCGCGGCGCTGTCGGCCGCCGCGCGCGCTTGCGGCAGTGGTGCTGCCAGCAGGCGTTCGGCCTCGACCAACGCGCGATAGCGGGCCCGGACCGCCGCCTCGTCGGCCAGGACGACCTCGCGGTCCAACACCACCGGCCGGCCGGTCCGGCTGGGCGCGCCCTGCGCGGCGGGCTGGTCGCCAGCCTCGGTGGACTCACCTGTTACGGCGTCCTCAGCGGATCCCCCGCCCTGCCCGGCGACTCGGCCGGCCGCTTCCTCGCCGGCGCCTCCGGCGCTGGAACCGCCACCACCCACCATGAAGCCCAGCTCCTGCACGGCCAATCCCGAGACCAAGGCCACGGCAGCCACGGCTGCCGCCACGGTGCCACCCAGCACCCAGCGACGCTGCCTTGCCGCTCGCCGCCCCCGGATCTGATCCAGGTCAGTGACAGGGGCGGCGGCCAGCGGCGCGCCGCCGTCACCACGTACCGGATCATCGCCGCGTTCGGCGAGCAGGCGCTGGGTCAGCCGCGCGTCGAAGCCCGACGGTGGGGTCGCGCGGTCGAGGTTCCCTAGCGCGACCAGCATCGCGGCCATCTGGTCCAGGCGTCCGGCGAGTTCGGGGTCGCCGGGAAGCCGGGCCTCCAATGCCGCCGCCTCGTCGTCGGGTAGGTCGTCGGCGAGGTAGGCGGACAGGACGTCGTCGGGCACGGCTCGCGAATTCATGGCTGCACCGTTGGAGGTGCGATGGCGTCGGTTGGTTCCGCCGCGGGATCACCCTCGAGGTCTCGCAAATGGGTCAAGGCACCCGCGAGGCGGGCGTGACCGCGGTGGATGCGCGACTTGACCGTCCCCACCGCAACGCCAAGACGGTCGGCGATGTCGGCATAGGGCAGGCCTGTAACGTCGTGCAGGATCACGGCGTCGCGCTGTTCTGGCTCGAGGGACTGCAGGGCGGTCCGCAGCTCGAGGCGCAGCTCGCGGTTGGCCAAGACGTCGTCGGGATCGGCCAGGTCGGCCAGCTGCGCCACGTCGGTGCCGGCATTGCGGGGGCGCCGTGCTCGCTTGCGGGCAATGTCGTTGCAGGCGTTGGTGGCCACCCGGTACAGCCAGGTCGAGAACGCCGAGGCCCCGTTGAAGGTGGAAGCTCGGCGCAGCACCGCGACGAAGGTTTCCTGTGCGGCGTCCTCGGCGTCGGCGGCATTGCCGAAGTAGCGCAGGCAGATGCCGTAGACCCGCCTGGAGTGGCGACGCACCAGCTCGTCGAAGGCGCCGCCGTCACCATTGACAAAGGCCGCGACGAGCGCCTCGTCGCTGGCCGCCACCGCTACCCCGGTGAACCCAAAACGGCAACGTCCGAAAGCGCGGCCCGGTACCCTCCGGTCTGCTGCGGCAGCGGCGCGCTGATCAGCACCAGGACGTAGCGGCCCTCGACGGGCTCGTCGCCCGTCACCCTGCTGCGGGCACCCGCGCCGGACACCGAGCTCAGTTTGGCGCCGTGGAAAGGCAGGGAGATCGGCTCGGCGGCGACGCGGACCTCATAGTTCAAGCCTGCGCTCTCGGCGACCATTCGGACGCCGGTCACCGCCTGTGGCTGTCCAAGGTCGAGCACGAAACCGACGCCCTGCTTGGTCAGACCACCGAAGTCGGCGCTGTTATAGGTCTCGGTCTGCCAGGTCGTCGCCCGGTCGTCGTCGAGTAACGCCGGCAACTGCTCGTCGTTCTCGGTGCCGTCGCCCTGCGGATCGAACGCGGTGACGGCGGTGATCGCATACGGCCGTCCGGCGGGTTGGTCGGCGGGGATCCCGCCCGCGCCGGCGCCGGGATCACTACCGTCGGAGGCGGGCGTCACACCGTTGCCGTTGAGGAGCGCGAAGCCGATCAGCGTGCCGGCCACCAGCACCAGCAGCGCCGCGGGCAACAGCCAGCGAACGGTCTGCGGCGGCGGGCTGCTGCCGGCCGGCGAGGGGGTGGATGCGGGTGCGGGCGCACGGCTGCGCTGTGGTCGAGCGGTGGGCAACGGCGACACGGGAGCATCGCTGAGCGCACCGGAAAGGACGGAGTCCGGGGCCGGTCGCCGCAGTGACACGGTCCGGTCACGGTGCCCGTTGCCAGCGGCGCTGGCGGCCAGGGCCGCGGTCGAGGCGGTGTCGGCATTGGCGAATGCGGCCAGCGCGTCGGCCAGATCGCCCGTCGTCGGATAACGGTCGCCGGGCGCGAGCGACATCGCGCGCATGACAATGGCGTCCAGGCCGCGCGGCAGGTCGGGGCAGGCGCGGCGCAGCGGCAGGGGCTGGGTGTCCAGGCGCTGCGCCGCCGTCGCGACGGCCGATTCGGCCTTGAACGGCTGGCGTCCGGTCAGTGCCTCGTACAACATGCAGCCGAGCCCGTACTGGTCGGCACGGCCGTCGATCGGCGCATCGCCGGTGATCTGCTCGGGCGCGACGTAGGCGGCTGTGCCCAGTACCGTGCCGGTCTTGGTCAGATCACCTTCGTTCTCGTCGGCCTTGGCGATGCCGAAGTCGGCGACCTTCACTGACCCGTCGTCACCGATCAGGATGTTGGCTGGCTTGACGTCGCGGTGCACGAGGCCGCGCCGGTGGGCGTAGTCAAGGGCTCTGGCCACCTTCTCGCCGATGGACGCCGCCCGGGCGGAATCCAGCCGGCCGTGCTCGGCGATCACGTCTCTGAGGGTGGAGCCGTCGACGAACTCCATGACCAGGTAGACCTGGTCACCGTCGCTGCCTGTGTCATACAGGCCGACGACATGCGGGTGGGTCAGCTTGGCGGCGGAGATCGCCTCGCGGCGGAAGCGCTCGCGGAAGCCGTCGTCGGCGGCCAAGTGGTCGTGCAGCACCTTGACGGCCACCGTGCGATCCAGGATCTGGTCGTGCGCCTTCCAGACAACGGCCATGCCCCCGCCGGCGATGCGCTCGGCGAGCAGGTAGCGACCGCCAAGGGCAACATCCAGGGCGTGCCGAACCGTCGCCCCCGCCACACGGCGGCTGCCGCCCCCCAGGGTCCCGGTCTGGTCGGCGGGCTCGGTCATCGCAACCCGCCCTTCTGGTCGCCGATCTGTTCGCACAGGCCTACGGCGAGTGTAGTGCAGCGCGGTGTCGTCGTTGTCGTGCTGGTCCGGCGCTTGCGGGGCCAGGGGGGAGAGGGCCATGGCGCTACCGCTGCAACGGCAGGTGGTGGGTGGCGACCGAGGTGACCAGGTGCCGCAGCGGTCCGACCTCGTCGAGCAGCCGCACGGAGGCTTGCCGGTGCAGGGTCACGCCGAGCCCGCTGTCGTCCACGACGACCTCTTCGACCACGGCGCCTGCCAGCGTCTGAGCCTGCAAGGTGATGCTCCTTTTCATGGCGGCCCGTGACCGCGTCTGCTGCCAGACGGCACGGCCCTGGGAGGCGGCGTCCGCGGCGGTTTCGTCGAGTTGGATGGCATTGACCACCAGCGCACCGGTGTCGAGCAGCGCGACGCCGATCACCGCCAGGACGGTGGCGGTCGCCAGCCATCTGGCCAGCGCACCGACGGCCCTGCTGTCGTGCCGCACGCCGTCCTCCTGTCGATGGTGCTCGCGCAGGGTCGGCGGATCGGCGAACGAGGCGGCGAGCCCTACGTAGCCGCGGGCGGTCGCGTCTGCGATGAGCGGCCGGCGGGGTCTACACCTACTGCATCGGCAGCGGGTTCGGCGGCCTTGACCAGTCGGCGTTCATTGGCGTGGGTCAGGCGCAGGCAGGCCTCGTCCAGCGGCAGCCACGCCACCTCTTCGGCCTCGTCGTCATGCAGGTGAGTGTCCCCGCCCTTGAACGCCAACAGGAAGTAGTGCACGTACTTGTGGTAGCGGACCGCGTCGGGTTTCCACACGAACCAGTAGTCGACGACGCCCAGCTTGGCGACGATTGCCGAGTCCAGCCCGGTCTCCTCGCGGACCTCCCGCACGGCCGCGGCCTCAAGATCCTCGCCGGCTTCCAACCCGCCCTTTGGCAGCGTCCACTGCAGCTGACCCGCGGTATTCCGCCGTGAGATCAGCACGACCCAGCGACCGTCGTGGCGATCTTGGAACACCAAGCCGCCGGACGAGACGGCCTGCCGGGTTGGGTAGCGGGCCATGGCCGCATCCTAGGTGGAGTTCTCAACCGCGCTCGCTGGCCGGTGCCGCCGGCTTCCTTGGCACCCGAGCGCGACGCACGATCAAGGCGGGGCGCGCGGAAGCCGACAACGACAGCGGACACCGACCAGAGGAAACCCGTGCGATTCGACGACTACCTGC
Source organism: Euzebyaceae bacterium (assembly GCA_013698135.1). Taxonomy (GTDB): domain Bacteria; phylum Actinomycetota; class Nitriliruptoria; order Euzebyales; family Egibacteraceae; genus JACCTL01. The sequence continues at coordinate 40,507 of JACCVM010000056.1, forward strand.
GCCTGCTGGCCGACAAGGGCGGCTCCGACCTGCACCTGAAGGCGCCTGGCCCCGCCTACCTGCGCATCGACGGGGAGCTGTCGGAGGTCGGAGACCTGCCGTTGCTGCGTCCGGAGGACACCGAGGGCTTCGCGGCCACCATCATGTCCGCGGAGACGTTCCAGCGCTTCTCCGACGGCGTTGAGGCCGACCTGGCCTACTCGCTGCCCGGGGTGGGGCGGTTCCGGGTGGCGGCGTTTCGGCAGCGGGGCACGGTCGGATTGGTGCTACGCCGTGTCCTGCCCAGCACGCAGAGCTTCAACGACCTGAACATGCCACCGGCTGTTCGCAAGCTGGCCGAGGAGCACCGTGGGCTGGTACTGGTCACCGGCCCCACCGGGTCGGGAAAGACGACCACGTCGGCCGCGATGATCGGCCACATCAATGCCACGCGGCGCTGCCACATCGTCACCGTCGAGGATCCGATCGAGATCCTGCACGCCGACCAGCTGGCGATCATCGACCAGCGCGAGGTCGGTGTGGACACCGCCGACTTCACCACGGCGCTGCGGTCGGTGGCCCGCCAGGACCCCGACGTGATCTTCATCGGCGAGATGCGCGACACCGAGACCGTCGGCGCGGCGCTGCAGGCGGCGGAGACGGGCCACCTGGTGCTGTCGACCCTGCATACCACCAACGCCACCGAGACGATCAACCGCATCATCGACCTGTTCCCGCCTCACCAGCAGCACCAGGCCCGCCTGTCGATGGCCAATTCACTGAAGGGCATCGTCTGCCAGCGGCTGCTGCCGCGGCCCGACGGCGGCCGTGTCGCCGCCATCGAGTGCCTGGTGATGACGACGCGCATCCACGAGCTGATCGTCGATCCGTCGCGCACCAGCGAGATCGAAGACGCGATCGTCGACGGCGCCTACTACGGGATGCAGACCTTCGACCAGCACCTGCTGGCGCTGTACCAGGAGGGCCGCGTCACCCTGCGCGACGCCATGTCGGCCGCAACCAGTCCTCACGACTTCCGCATCGCCGTCCGCGCAGCCGGCCTGGAGGGCTGACCCGCCAGGCGGGAGGTGGCATCACCCGGCCTCGTAGCATGAGGCCGCCATGTCCGACCTCACCCCAGCCCAGCAGCGCCAGCTCGGCCGTCTCGTCGCCCGCTATCCGGTGGCCGACGAGCTGGGTCGCCGCTTCACCGCGGCTGGCCACGAGCTGTACCTGGTCGGTGGCACCGTCCGCGACGCGTTCCTCGAGCGCGCCCAGGACGATTTGGACTTCGCCACCTCGGCGCCGCCGTCGGAGACCAAGCGGCTGGTGGCGGGGTGGGCAGACGCCGTGTGGCTGGCGGGCGAGCGTTTCGGCACCATCAGCGCCGCGCGAAACGGCTGGAAGCTGGAGATCACCACCTTCCGGGCTGACCGGTACTCGCCCGGCTCGCGCCATCCCGACGTGCGCTTCGCGGGCGACATCACGGCTGACCTGTCGCGGCGTGACTTCACCTGCAACGCGATGGCGGTGCGCCTTTCCGACCATCGCTTCGTCGACCCGTTCGGAGGGCTGGCCGACCTGCGGTCGCGTGTGCTGCGCACGCCCGCCGCCCCCGAGGACAGCTTCGCCGACGATCCGTTGCGGCTGGTGCGCATGGCCCGTTTCGCCGCGGTCCTCGATGCCGAGCCCGATGAGGCCGCCCGCAAGGCGGCGACCGCGATGGCCGCCCACCTCGACGAGATCAGCCGGGAACGCATCCGCGCTGAGCTGGACAAGCTGATCTGCGCACCGCACCAGGCGCGCGGCATGGACCTGCTGTGCGACACCGGGCTGGCTGACCGTTTCCTGCCGGAGGTCCCCGCCCTGCGCATGCAGCACGACCCCCTCCACCACCACAAGGACGTCTACACCCACACCCTGGCGGTGGTCGACGGCTGCCCGGCCGACGACTTGGTCCTGCGGCTGGCGGCGCTGCTGCACGACATCGGCAAGCCCGCGACCCGCGAGTTCCACTCGGACCGGAAGGTCACCTTCCACCATCACGAGGTGGTGGGCCAGCGCATGGCCGACAAGCGGTTGCGTGCGCTGCGCTACCCCAACGACGTCATCGCCGACGTCGGCGAGCTGATCTATCTGCACCTGCGCTTCCACGGGTACGCCGACGACGCCTGGACCGACGCCGCGGTGCGCCGCTACGTGCGCGACGCGGGCCGCTCCGAGCAGCTGCGCCGGCTCAACCGCCTAACCCGTGCCGATGTCACGACGCGCAACCGCGCCAAGGCCCGGCGCCTGCAGCGTGGGATGGACGACCTGGAGGCCCGCATCGCCCGGCTTGAGGCCGAGGAGGAGATCGCCAGGATCCGCCCGCAGCTGGACGGCCGACAGATCATGCGCCACCTCGGCCTGCCACCGGGTCCAGACATCGGCAAGGCCCGCCAGATGCTGCTGGAGGCGCGGCTGGACCAAGGACCCATGACCGACGAGCAGGCCTACGCGCTGCTCGACGCATGGGCGCAGGAGCAGAACTCAAACGGATGACTGGCGCCCCGCCGCCCAAGTGCATACGATAAAGGCAACCTTACTTAACGGAGCTCCGCGGGGTCCGACTTGCTGGTCTGCCACTGCCAAGCCGTGCACGAGTCGGCCGTGCGCGAGGTCATCGACGCGGGCGCTCGCGACGAGTTCGACGTGGCGCAGGCTTGCGGTGCGGGCAGCGTGTGCGGTGGTTGCGTCCCCACGATCAGTCGCCTGCTGGGTGAGTGCCGCGGCTGTCCGTTGCAGCAGGGGTTAGTGGAGGGACACGCCCTGTCGACCGTACGCTGACCGCTCACCGTCGAAAAGGACCCAGTCATGCAGGGC
>JACCVM010000071.1 GCA_013698135.1 Euzebyaceae bacterium
CCCGCACGCGCAAGCGCAGCGCTCGCCGGGCGGACGCCGAATCGGGGCTCGCGGCCGAGGTCGCGGCCCAGGTCGCACCCGAGGCCGCTGCCGAGGCAACCGGTGCGGCGCCAACACCGGCCGAGCCCACGACCCGGCGCATGCGCACCAGGCGCCGTGCGGCACGCCCGTCCGACCGGCAAGCGGTCGACAGCCCCGCGCCGCAGGTTGTGGCCCCCTCGCCCGCAGCCGTACCCGCGGCGGCCGGCGACCTCGGCGCCGCGTCTGATGTCGAGGTGGCCCTGACGCCCGCGCCCGGGAAGCGGTCCAGCCGGGGAGGCCGCAACCGTAAGCGGAGCGGCACTCGGCCGGGGAGCGGCGATGACGGGCAGGCGACCCTGCGCTCGCCGCCTGGCCCCAGCGGACGGGTCGCGGTGGATCAGGCGCGCGGCTCGGGACGTCCGACGCTGATCCGCCCACTGCTGATGGAACACCTCCCCTGACCGGACGCATCTCCCCCCTTCCCGGGCGCAAGGTCGCCCTGAAGGTTGAGAACCGGCGTCGGCCGCAATTGCTGGCGGGTGGCCGAGCAGGCGCCGACCCCGATGCGGCTCATGCCGCCGGCGCGCTGCGGGGTGATCACGGCCGGGCCCCAGCCTCAGCCAGCAGCGCCGACAGGCCGGTGTGCAGCGACGGCCCCGCTGCCAGCAACCCGCTGGCCAAGGGCGTGACCACGGCGCCGGCCTCGGCGGCCACCAAGGCGCCGGCCGCCCAATCCCATCGCGAGGTGGTGTCTTCGTAGTAGGCGTCCACGCGCCCAGCCGCGACGGCACACAGGTCCAGGGCGGCGGACCCGATGCGGCGGATGTCGCGCACCCGGGGCAGCAGGAAGGCCAGGGTCGCCGCCTGGCGCCGGCGGATCTCGCTGTCGTAGGAAAAGCCCGTCGCGAGCAAGGCGCCTGCGAGCTCGACGGGCTCGTTGACGCGCAGCGGTTGGCCGTTGCGGCTCGCCCCCTGGTGGCGCACCGCGGTGAACATCTCCTCGCGGGATGGGTCCACCACCGCGCCCACCAGCGCCCCATGCTCGTCCTCACAGGCGACGCTGACCGACCACGCGGGGATGCCGTACAGGTAGTTGACGGTGCCGTCGAGCGGGTCGACCACCCACCGCAGACCGGTGCTGCCGCGACGGTCGGCGCCTTCCTCACCGAGCAACCCGTCGTCGGGACGTGCCGCCGTCAGCGCCTCGGTGATGCAACGTTCCGCCGTGCGATCGGCCTCGCTGACCGGGTCGGTGGCGCTGGACTTGTGATCCACGCGCCCGGCGTCGTCGCGGCTGGACAGCAGCTGCTTCCCGGCCGCCGTAGCCACCTGGATGGCCAATTCCAGCAACGCGGCGGTGTCGGGCGCGGACATCGACCGCAGGCTAGTGGTACGGTCATGCCGATGCGACACCTTGCGGCGACGATCACGACGACGGGCACCTGCCCGGCGGCTGGTCGCCGCGAGCGCTGACGCAGCACACGACGAACGACCGCCCCGGGCTGGCCCCGGGGCGTTGTTGTGTCCGGGGTGGGTCCTGCACCCAAAAGGGAGACCCCGATGTCGTCCTCCAACACCCAACCTGGCGCCGCCGCCCGTAGCGGCGCGGCGGCAGGTCAGCACCTCGTTGACCATCGCCGCCTCGGCCGTGATCTGGAGCTGTTCACCACCTCCGAGCTAGTCGGCGCCGGTCTGCCCCTGTGGCTGCCGAAAGGCAGCGCGGTACGGGATGCGCTCGCCGGCTACATCGTCGACCTGGAGCGGCGCGCCGGGTACGCCCATGTGCACACCCCCGCGCTCGCGCGGCCCGAGCTGTACCAGCGCAGCGGCCATCTCGCGCACTACCGCGATGACATGTTCGCGCCGGTCGGCAGCGGCAATGAAGAGCTCGTGCTGCGCCCGATGAGCTGCCCGCACCACGCGTTGGTGTTCGCCGCCCGCGGCCGTAGCTGGCGCGAGTTGCCGCTCCGCATCGCCGAGCTGGCCACCCTGTACCGCGACGAGCGGTCCGGCGTCGTCGGCGGTCTGTCGCGGGTCCGCGCGATGACCCTCAACGACGGGCACATCTTCTGTGCGCCCGAGCAGCTGTCCGACGAGATCGCGGCGGCTGTCGACCTGATCGAGAACGCCTACGCGGTGCTCGGCATCACCGAGTACGGCTACCGCCTGTCGTTGCGCGGCGAGGGGGGCAAGTACGTGCCCGACGACTCGATGTGGGAGCGCGCCGAGTCGCAGCTGCGCGAGGTCCTCGACCGGAGAGGGGCAACTTACGAGCAGGCCCAAGGGGAGGCAGCCTTCTACGGTCCCAAGCTCGACGTGCAGGTCCAAGATCACCGAGGTCGCGAGGAGACCCTGTCGACTGTTCAGGTCGACTTCCACCTCCCGGTGGCGCTGGGGCTGCACTACGCCGGCCGCGACGGGGTGGCGGCCACCCCGGTGGTGGTGCATCGAGGGGTCGTGTCCACCATGGAGCGGATGGTGGCGCACCTGATTGAGATCCACGCCGGGGCGTTCCCCGTGTGGCTTGCGCCGGTGCAGGTCGCTGTCCTGCCCGTCGCCGAGGAGCACGACCGCTACGCCCGCGGCGTCGCTCGGCACCTGCTGAGTGCCGGCCTGCGCGCCGAAGTTGACGCCGGTGAGCGGACCGTGGCCGCGCGCGTGCGGACCGCCGTGGCCAGCAAGGTGCCCTATGTCGCGGTGGTCGGCGACCGGGAGACCCGCGACGGCCTCTTCGGTCTGCGCCTGCGCGACGGGCGGCGGTGGGGACCGTCGGACGTTTCAGCGCTGACCGCGCTGGTGGCCCGGGTGGCCGGCGACAGGTCGGCGGGCCTGCTACCGGACGAAGTCTCCGCCAGCGCTCGAGTAGTGAAGCGGTAGCGCCTCCTCTCAGGGCTACCAGGTGGAAAGGCCCGCCAGGCGCTCGGCCGCGGCCTCGAGCGTTGCCAGCTCCTTGCAGAACGCGAAGCGCACGATGCCGGCGCCGAGCCGAGGCTCGCGGAAGAACGAGGACCCGGGCACGCAGGCGACGCCGAGGTCGGTGACCAGTCGCTTGGCGAAGTCGACGTCGCTGTTGGCGAACGGCGAGCAGTCGACCATGGTGTAGTACGCCCCCCGCGGGACAACGGGCTCCAGTCCGACGCTTTGCAGGACGCCCAGCAGGTAGTCGCGCCGCTGGCGGTAGAACTCGCCGAGGCCGGCGTAGTAGGTGTCGGGCAGGGCGGCGGCGACCGCCCCGGCCTCCTGCAGCGGCGCCGCGGCGCCGACGGTCAAAAAGTCGTGGACCTTGCGGATCGCGGCCGTCAGCTCCGGCGGGGCGACGACCCAGCCGACCCGCCAGCCGGTGACCGAGTAGGTCTTGGACAGCGCGTTGACGGTGCAGGTGCGTTCAGCCATGCCGTCCAGCGTCGCCAGCGGGGTGTGGCTGGCGCCGTCGTAGACGATGTGCTCGTAGATCTCGTCGGTGAACGCGACCAGGTCGTGCTCGACGCACAGATCGCGGATGACGCTCAGCTCGTCGGCGGTGAAGACCTTGCCCGTGGGGTTGTTCGGCGAGTTGACGATGATGCCCCGGGTGCGAGGGGTCACCGCCGCGCGCAGCCGCTCGGGATCGAGGGCGAAGCCGTCGGCCGGGTCGAGGACCACATAGGACGGCACCGCCCCGGACAGCACGGCATCGGGACCGTAGTTCTCGTAAAACGGCTCGAAGACGATGACCTCGTCGCCCGGGTCGATCACGGCCAGCAGGCTCGCGATCATCCCCTCGGTGGCACCACAGGTGACGGTCAGCTGTGTCTCAGGGTCGACCTCCCACCGATAGTGGCGCCGGTACTTGTCGGCCAGCGCGTGACGGAAGGATTGCGCGCCCCAGGTGATGGCGTACTGGTTGACGTCGTCGCGGATGGCCTGGCGCGCCGCTTCCTTGACGACCTCGGGCGCCGCAAAGTCGGGAAAACCCTGCGCCAGGTTGACCACTGGGCGCTCCTGCGTGGAGCTGGCAGCCGCCAGGCGGGTCATCTCGCGGATCACGGACTCGGTGAACTGATCGGCCTTGCGGCTGGTTCGAGGCATTGGTAGGCAGGGTACCCGGCGCTCAAGTAGCGAAGGCGGTAGCGCACAGAATCCCACGACAGGAGGACGAGGTGGAGCCAACGACGTCACCCCTGCCGCTGCCCGAGGGGTACGGCACCGCGACCCAGCCGCTGGCCTGGCCGCAGGTTCGCGTCCGCCTCGAGCAGTCCCTGCACTACTGGATCGCCACCACGCGACCCGACGGCCGTCCTCATGTGGTGCCGCGCTGGGGTGTGTGGCTGGACGACTGCTGGTTCTACGACGGCAGCCCGGCCACCCGCCACGCCCGCAACCTGGAAACCAACCCCGCAGCTGTTCTGCACCTGGAGGACGGCAAGGAGGCGGTCGTGCTGGAGGGCGAGTCGCGCCCCCACACGCCGGCCGGCGACCTGGGCGACCGCCTGGCTGCCGCCTTCGTCAAGTACCACGACCTGGGCTACGCCC
>JACCVM010000090.1 GCA_013698135.1 Euzebyaceae bacterium
CCGACGATCGTCGAGCCGTGGACCGCCAGCATTCAGGCCGCTGCCACCGTCGATCAGGCAGTCCAAGTCCTGACGGACCTGTGCAGGCTGCGGGTGCTCGACCCCGCCTGCGGCTCGGGCAACTTCCTGTTCATCGCCTACCGTGAGCTGCGCGAGCTGGAGCGCCAGGCCACCCGGCGAGTCGCGGAGATCGCGGCTGCCCATGGCGTCGCCGTGCCGGCGGGCCTGCCGCAGTACCCGCTGACCAACCTGCATGGCATCGAGATCGATCCCTTCGCCGCTCGGGTCACCCGGTTGGTGCTGTGGATGGGTCACAAGCTGGCCGCCGACCGTCACGGCAGCCCCGAGCCGCCGTTACCCCTTCCGGACCTCGACGAAGCCATTAGCCAGGACGACGCCCTGAAGATCCCGTGGCCCGAGGTCGACGTCATCATCGGCAACCCGCCGTTCAACGGCTCCCAGCTGCTACGCCGTGACCTGGGCGACGACTACCTGCGCTTCTTGGAGCGCGAGTTCCGCTGCGGCATCCGCGACTTCTGCACCTACTGGTTCCGCCGGGCCGCCGACCACCTGCCGCCTGGCGGTCGGGCAGGTCTGGTGGGCACCAACTCGGTCGGCCAGGGGCGGGGGCGTGAGGCGTCGCTTGACTACGTGCTGCAGCAAGGTGGCGTCATCGTCGACGCGCACGCGACGCAGAAGTGGCCGGGCGAGGCCAAGGTGCATGTGGCGATCGTCAACTGGGTCAAGGCGCCCAGTGAGCCGGTCACGCGCTTCCGGTTGGCCGGGCAGGACGTGTCGGGCGGGATCGCGGCTGACCTCGTGCCGGCCGCCTTGTCGACGCTCGAGGCCCCGACCGCTGGCCGCGAACAGGAGCGTCGCCTTTCAAGGTCCCATCCCGGTCGGGGACGGATTCATCCTCGCCGAGGAGGAGGCTCGTCACCTGTTGCGCCGCGAGGAGGCCGACTACGCGGCCGTCGTGCGGCCCTACCTGATCGGCGACGACATCGCCGAGGATCCACAGCAGCGCCCGCGGCGCTGGATCATCGACTTTGGCGCCCGCAGCCTTGAGGAATCCGCCGAATATCCTGCTGCGTTGGGCATCGTTCGGGAGCGCGTCAAGCCAGAACGCGATGCCAACGCGGATGCCGGCTTTCGCACCTCCTGGTGGCGCTTCGGTCGTGCAAGGGGAGAAATGCGTGACGCCGTCGCTGCCCTCGAACGCTACCTGGCCGTTGGGGCGACAGGTAAGCGCACCCTCTCCATCTGGTGTGAGCGGCAGTGGTGTCCCAGCAACCTGGTCTACGTCATCGCACTCGACGATGACACCGCCTTCGGGGTCTTGACGTCCTCCGTCCACCGGCTGTGGGCTGCACGGCGAGGATCGACGTTGGAAGGGCGACTGCGCTACACCAACACGACGGTGTTCGACACGTTCCCATGGCCCAGCCCCGACGACGAGCAGCGTGAGCACATCGCCGCCGCTGCACGCAGCGTCGTGGCCGAGCGCACGCGTGCGTGCGATGGGCGCCGTGGGCTGACCGACGTGTACAACCTGCTCGACGACGGTGGCTTCCGTGACCTGGCGGCGACGCACCGCGAACTGGACGCCGCGGTCGCCGCAGCCTACGGCTGGCCGGCCCACGTCGCCGACGACCCCTACGAGGTCGTTCCGCGCCTGATGGAGCTCAACGCCGACATCGCGGCCGGGCGGCGTACCTACGCGCCGTTTGGCAACCGGGGTCAGGCCGCGACAGCTCGAGAGCTGCCCTTGGCCTACCGCTCGGACTGAACCGCCGTTCAATCCACGCCCAGCGTGCCCTCCATGAACTCGTGGCCAGGGATCGCGCAGTAGTAGCGGTACTCGCCGGCTTCAGCCACCGCTGCCAGCGACAACCAGCGGGTCGTATTCGAGCTCTTCAGACGTGTGACACCTGACGGCGATCTGGTGTGTTGCCGTAACACGTCGGGGTCGACTACCCTGGCAGCGACTCCGTCCCCTGCCGGCCGCGATCGGTCGCTCAGGCGCTGACGACGGCTCGCGTTGACAGGCTGCGCGCAGCGACCGACCCCGGTGCTGCGCCGATCAGGGAGCGGTGACCGATGGCTGCTGCACCGCTCACGCCGGACCCGGCCACCCTGCTCCCATCCTTAGAGCCTGTGCAGTTGCTGGACAACCAAGGCGTGCTGCATGAAGTCGACGGGTACCCGTTGGACCTCAAAGACGAGGACTTCCGCAACCTGTACCGCTTCATGGTGCTGGCCAGGCGGGTCGACAAGCAGGGGATCAACCTGCAGCGGCAAGGTCAACTGGGTGTCTACGCGTCGCTACTCGGCCAGGAGGCGGCGCAGGTCGGCGGGGCCTACGCCCTGGACGAGCAGGACTGGGTATTTCCGTCCTACCGTGAGATGGGCGCGGCACTGGTACGCGGGGTGGACCCCGGCAAGATCCTGCAGCTGTTCCGCGGCACCTGGCTGTCCGACCACGATCCGCATGCCACGCACTTCGGACTGCTGTCGATCCCGATCGCCACGCAGGCCCTGCATGCCGTCGGCTTTGCGATGGGCGCCAAGCTCGACGGCAAGGACCTTGTCGTGATGAGCTACTTCGGCGACGGGGCGACCTCCGAGGGCGACGCCCACGAGGCGATGAACTTCGCAGCCGTCTACGACGCGCCGTGCGTGTTCTACGTGCAGAACAACCAGTACGCCATCAGCGTCCCGCTGTCCAAGCAGACCAAGGCGCCGACCATCGCGCACAAGGCGGTCGGCTACGGGATGCCCGGCTACCGCTGCGACGGCAACGACGTGCTGGCGTCCTACGCGGTGGCCAAGCAGGCGGTCGAGCGGGCACGGGCGGGGGAAGGCCCGAGCCTCATCGAAGCCATCACCTATCGCATGGAGGCGCACACGACGGCCGACGACCCGACGCGCTACCGCACCGCGGAGGAGCTGGCGGAGTGGAACGCGCGCGACCCGATCGCGCGCTTCGAGACGTTCCTGACCAAGGAGGGGCTGCTCGACGACGCGTTCCGCGCGCAGATCGACGATGAAGCCAAGGCCTACGCCGCGCGCATGCGCGAGGAGATCTACGACGCGCCGCACGGCGACCCTCTGGAGCTGTTCGAGCACGTCTACGTGGAACCACCGGCGTCCTATGACGAGCAGCGGGCGCTACTTCGCCGAGAGCTGGAGGCTCAGTAACGATGGCGATCACGATGGCGCAGGCGCTGAACACCGCCCTTCACGACGCGATGGAAGCCGACGACAAGGTGGTGATGTTCGGCGAGGACGTCGGCACCCTCGGCGGAGTGTTCCGGATCACCGACAAGCTGCAGGAGCGCTTCGGCGAAAAGCGCTGCTTCGACACACCCCTTGCGGAGTCGGGCATCGTCGGGACGGCGATCGGCATGGCCATGTACGGCTACAAGCCCGTGGTCGAGATGCAGTTCGACGGCTTCACTTACCCCGCCTTCGAGCAGATCGTCAGCCACTTGGCGAAGATGCCCAACCGCTCACGCGGCACCGTGCAGCTGCCGGTGGTCGTGCGCATTCCCTACGGCGGGGGAATCGGTGCCGTGGAACATCATTCGGAAAGCCCCGAGGCCTTCTTCTCCCACGTGGCGGGACTCAAGATCGTGTCACCGGGCACCCCGTCGGACGGTTACTCGTTGCTGCGCCGCGCCATCGACTCACCAGACCCAGTCATCTTCTTCGAGCCCAAGCGCCGCTACTGGCTCAAGGAGGACGCCGAGCTCCCCGTCACCACCGAGCCGTTCGGCACCGCGGTCGTCCGCCGCCAGGGCACCACCGCGACGCTGCTGGCCTACGGCCCGATGGTCCGCACCGCCCTTGACACCGCCAAGGCCGCCGAGGAGGAGGGCTGGGACCTGGAGGTCGTCGACCTGCGGACCCTTAACCCCTTTGACGCCAAGACCGTGGTCGCCAGTGTCGCCAAGACCGGCCATGCGGTGGTCATCCACGAGGCGCAGGTCTTCGCGGGGTTCGGTGCTGAGGTCGCCGCGCAGATCACAGAGCGCGCGTTCTACGACCTGGAGGCTCCGGTGCTGCGCGTTGGCGGCTTCGACGTCCCCTATCCGGCCGCCAAGCTCGAGGAGTTCTTCTTGCCCGACACCGACCGCATCCTGGACGCGGTCGAGCGAAGCCTGAGCTTTTAGATGGCAACGCGCGACTTTCTACTGCCCGACCTTGGCGAGGGGCTCACCGAAGGCGAGATCGTGGCCTGGCTGGTGGCGGTCGGCGACACGGTCGACGTCGACCAGCCGGTAGCCGAGATCGAGACCGCCAAGGCCGTCGTCGAGGTGCCCTCGCCGTTCGCCGGCACCGTGTCGACGCTGCACGGCCAGGTCGGCGAGGAGGTGGCGGTCGGCACCCCGCTGGTCACCATCGAGGTCGGCGGCGGCGCTGCGCCGGCAGCCGCGCCGGTGGCTGGCCACGCGCCCCAAGAAGCCGAGGTGGCCGAGATGGTCCCCGACGTCGGGGCGGACGCTGATGCCGACGATGCCGTGGCCGACGCTGGCTCGGGCAACGTCCTCGTGGGTTATGGCACCGGTACTCGCGGCAGCCGGCCGCGCCGCAGAGCGGCGCGGCCTGCCGCTGCG
>JACCVM010000103.1 GCA_013698135.1 Euzebyaceae bacterium
TTGGCGAGATGGACCCTGAGCAGCTGTGGGCCACGACGATGGACCCCGCCCGGCGCACGCTGCTGCGAGTGACGGTCGACACCGCGGCACGCGCGGATCAGGTCATGGGCCTGCTGATGGGGGAGTCAGCCGCCGACCGCCGCGAGTGGATCGAGGCCAACGCCGTCTACGCCGACAACATCGACGCCTGACAGCCCCTAGGTTCGCCCCGTCCTCCCGGGTCCCGCGACTTTGTCGCCGTGGCGTTGACAGAATCGCGGGACGCCGGGCCGGTGCTCGTACAGGGGTACCCCGCCTACCAGCCCGGCGGTGGTGGCGATGGGTTCGGCGGTGCGCAGGTCGAGCAGCTCGATCTCGGCTGGCCCGCACACAGCGTGCACGGCTGTGCCCAACCCCAGCAGATCAGGAGGGATGCGCGGGTCGGTGGCGCTGCCGAAGGCGCCGAACACCTCGACGCCGAAGCGCTCGCAGACCGGATTCAACGCACCCGCTGCCGCGGCGGCCAGCAGGCGGTCGAGGGCGGCGCGGTCGTCGGCCATGTCGCGAGCGTCACGCTGGACGGCGCCGCGGCACCGGTCGCCGTGCGAAGCGGGCTAGCGGTTCTTCCGCTTGAGGGCGTCGCGGACCTTGTCGATGCCTTGCTTGGCCTTGCCGCTCGCGCGGTCGGTCTTGCCCTCGCGCTGCAAACCCTTGTTGCCGGTGGCCTTGCCGGTCGCCTCTTTGGCCCGTCCCTTCATGTCGTCGGTGTTGCTCATCATTGGCTCCTTCGATCGGCGGATTCCAACGACCTACCCGCCTCGACGCCCGGTCATGTCACCCGCGGAGGTCACCGGCCACCTCCTGCAGTCGAACCTTGGTGATCGCACGGCCGTCGACCTCCTCCACGGTCAACCGCCAGCCATTGACCTCCACGGTTTCGCCACCCGCTGGCAGGTGGCCCAAGCGGTGCAGGATCAGCCCGGCGATGGTCGCGTACGGTCCCGACGGCAGCTCCACGTCCAGGTCGGGCAGGTCGTGGACGGGGAAGGTCCCGACCAGCTGGAGACTCCCGTCGTCGTCGCGGTGTACGGCCCTGGTGTCGGGGTCGAACTCGTCGTAGATCTCACCGACCAGCTCCTCCAGAACGTCTTCGAGTGTGAGGATGCCGGCGCTGCCGCCGTGCTCGTCGATGATGATCGCGAGGTGCTGGCGCTCGCCCTGCATCCGACGCAGCGCGTCGAGGACCCCCAGGGTCTCGGGCAAGGCCAGCGGTGGACGAGCCCAGTCACGAGCCGTTCCGCTGCGATGGACGACGTCCTGCAGGTGCACGACGCCGACCACCCGGTCGAGGTCACCCTCGCACACTGGCGCGCGCGAGTGCCCCCCGGCGACCAGGGCGTCAACGGCCTCGGCGACGGGGATGTCAGCCTGCAGCAGCATGACGTCGGTGCGGGGCACGGCGATCTGGTTGACCGTGCGCTCGGACAGCTCGAAGGTCTCCGAGACGATCCGCCGTTGCGGGCGCGAGAACGTCTGACGGGTCAGCAGGAGGTCGCGCAGCTCCTCGTCGCTGACGTCCTCGCCCTGCGCATTGGGGTCGCCACCGACCAGCTTTACGACCAGGTCGGTCGAGCGTCCGAGGAACCAGACGATCGGCCGGGTGGCCGTGGCCATCAGCGACAGCGGGCGGGCCACCAGCAACGACCATCCCTCGCTGCGCTGCATCGCCAGCCGCTTGGGGGCCAGCTCACCCAACACCAGGGTCAGGTAAGCCAGCACGACGGTGACCAGCGCCACGGCCACGGGGCCGGCGGCCGTGCCAAGGAAAGCCAGCGGCTCAACAAGGGGTTGCGCTAGGGACACCGCCGCGGTGGCCGAGGCCAGGAACCCGGCGAGGGTGATGCCGATCTGGATGGTGGCCAGGAAGCGGTTGGGCTCGCGGGCCAATGCGGCCAGCACACGCCCGCGGCCACCGCGGCGCTCCAGACGCTCCAGCTGCCCCTCCCGCAGCGACACCAAGGCGATCTCACTGCCTGCGAAGGCCGCGTTAAGGAGCACGAGCACGGCGACGAGGATGAGCTGGCCCTGCAGGGTTCCCATGTCGGGTCGCACCTGACGTTGGTCGAGGACGGATCTACCTTCACCATTCCCACGCCGCTGTCAATGACCCTTGACCCTTGACAGCCGAGCCGGGTAGGACTCGGTCGGGCGCGTCGCCCTTCGACGCTGGCGGCGCCTGCCGGGCGCCGTCCCTGCCACCGGGCAGACTGAAGAAGGAAGCTTCCCCTCGGCCACGGTTGATCCCAGCAAGGACCCAGCGACGTGAGCGAGCAGCCGACACTCCTGGACGCCATCGAGCCCCCGGCATCCACCGGGCGCCGCGCCGGGGGACCGGCCGCCCCCGACGGCATCGTCGACATCGACATCGCCGACCGCATGGAGCGGTCATTCCTGGACTACGCGATGAGCGTCATCGTCGGGCGCGCGTTGCCCGACGTGCGCGACGGGCTCAAACCGGTGCAACGGCGGATCCTGTACGCCATGTGGGAGGCGGGCCTTCGCCCAGAGCGGCCGTATCGCAAGTGCGCCTCGGCCGTCGGCGACGTGATGAAGAAGTACCACCCGCACGGCGACGCGTCCATCTACGACGCGCTGGTGCGCATGGCACAGACTTTCTCCAGTCGTGCACCGCTGGTCGACGGGCACGGCAACTTCGGATCGGTGGACGGCGACCCGCCCGCCGCGATGCGCTACACCGAAGCGCGGCTGTCGGCGATCGCCATGGAGCTGTTGGCCGGCATCGACGAGGACACGGTCGACCTCATCAGCAACTACGACGGCTACGAGACCGAGCCGGTCGTGCTGCCGTCGCGTCTGCCCAACCTGTTGATCAACGGCGCCAGCGGCATCGCCGTGGGGATGGCCACCAACATCCCGCCACACAACCTCGGCGAGGTCATTACGGCCTGCCTGCATCTGATCCGTCGACCCGCCGCGACCGTGGACGACCTACTACGCCTTGTGCCCGGACCGGACTTTCCGACCGGCGGGCGGATCGTGGCTTCCAGCGGGATCCGCGACGCCTACCTGACCGGGCGGGGGGCGATCACCACCGAGGCGATCGCCACCACCGAGACTCGCAGCGGCGGCCTGCCGCGCATCATCATCACCGAGATCCCCTATCAGGTGAACAAGGCGACGCTGCTGGAGCGGATCGCCGATCTGGTCAAGACCAAGAAGATCGAGGCCATCCGCGACCTGCGCGACGAATCGTCGCGCGACGGGATGCGTATCGTCGTCGAGCTCAAGCGCGGTGAGCAGCCCGCCCTGGTGCTCGACCGCCTCTACGCGCTGACCGACCTGCGCAGCAACTTCAACGTCAACTTCGTGGCCTTGCTCAGCTCCAGTCCCGGCGACCCGCCGCAGCCCCAGACCATCGGGCTTCGCGAGGCACTGGTGGCCTACCTCAGTCACCAGCGGCAGGTGCTCACCCGGCGCACGCGCAGCCGGCGCGAGAAGGCGGCCGCCCGCGCCCACGTGCTCGAGGGCTTGCTGGTGGCGCTGGATCACCTCGACGAGGTCATCGCCATCATCCGCGGTTCGGATACCGCCGACGACGCCCGCGGCACCCTGATGGGGCGCTTCGATCTCAGCGACATCCAGGCGGGTGCGGTGCTGGACATGATGCTGCGCCGCCTGGCGGCGCTGGAACGCCAGAAGATCGCCGACGAGCATCGGGATCTGCGAGCCCTGATCGCCGAACTCGACGCCATCCTGGACGATCCCCGCAAGCTCGACGCCCTGCTGGCCGACGAGCTGAAGGCGCTCAAGGCACGACACGCCGATCCTCGACGCAGCCGCATCGCCGACGCCGCTGCCATCGACGCCGAGGGGGAGGGCGACGAGGGGAGCCTTCCGGCGCTCGAGGCGCAATCGATCACGGTGTACGTCACCGCCGGCGGCTGGCTCAAGAGCGTGGCGCAACGCCGGCTGGCCAGCCCCCACAGCCAGCCGCGCGACCCGGTGGTCGCGGTCGTGTCCGCCACCACCGAGGACACGATGCTGGTGGTCGACGCCGACGGCGACGGGTTCCGGGTGGCCGCCGCCGACCTGCCGGTCGTGGCGTTGCGGCAACGGGGGACGGCGCTGGCACAGCTGCTTGGCGACGGGCTGGGAGCGGCGCTGGTCGGGGCGGTGGTGCTCCGTCCGGGCAGCGATGTCGTGACGGTCTCCGAACGCGGCCTGGTCAAACGCACGGATGGCGGCGAGTACCAGGGCCGCACCCGCGCCATGATCGCCGCGGGGGTTCGCGACGACGACGCGGTGGTGGCGGTCGTCACCTGCGGCGAGGACGACGAGCTGCTGCTGGCCCATGACGGCGGGCTGGCGATCCGCTTCCCAGCCGCCGAGGTGCGGCCGATGGGCCGGGCGGCGGCCGGCGTCAGCGGTCTGCAGGTGCCGCCGAACGCCGCAGTGGTGTCCTGCAGCGTCCTGCCGGCGGGCCAGGACAGCCAGACACCGGTGCTGACCCTGGCCGCCGATGGTGCCGCCCGATCGACCCTCTTGGGGGAGTACCCGGTGAAGGGGCGGGGCGGCAAGGGAGTGCAGACGGGCGCGCAACGTCTCGCCTGGTGCGGGGTGGCCGACGCCCTGCAGGTGCCGACCGGCCAAGACGTGGTGGTGCTGCAAACCGCTTCGGTCGCGGCCGGCCGCCGCACCGGCCGCCTGACCGCCGCCGCCGTCCCAGCCGTCACCGGCCGCGTGGTCGCGCACCGGTGACGCGCCGCACC
>JACCVM010000181.1 GCA_013698135.1 Euzebyaceae bacterium
CCGCCACGCTGGAGGAGTACTTCGTGCTCAGCCTGCGGCTGTGGTTCCTGGTGCTCGACCGCGTCACCCGATTGGAGCAGGCCGTCACCGAGCACCGCGACCTGCTCGCCGCCATCCGCGACAGCGACCCCAACCGAGCCGAGGCGGTACTCCGCGCACACGTCGTCGGCTTCGAGCAGGAGATCCGCCGCGTGCTGTGAACAGCGCCGCAGCGCGACGGTGAGCAGCGCCGCGGCGGCGACCGACCACCACTTCCCCAACCAGAAAGGCCAACCCAATGGCGGAGCGCCGATCGGCCCTGTACGACGCGCACGTGCGCGCCGGGGCGCAGATGGTCAAGGGCGGTGGGGACTTCCTCTTCCCCGCCAGCTATACGTCCGCGGTGGCGGAACACGTCAATACCCGCAGCAACGTCGGCATGCAGGACCTGTCGTCGATGGGCGAGGTCGACATCAAGGGTCCCGGCGCCGAGCGGCTGCTCAACCACCTGCTCGTCAACGAGGTCCGCGACATGGACCCTGGCAGGGTCCGTTACTCGACGATCTGCAACCCGGACGGCGGGATCGTCGACGACGTCACCGTCTATAAGTTCCACGACGAGCACTTCATGGTCGTAACCAGCTCCGGCCCTCGGTTGACCACCTACCGCTGGATCGCCGACCACGCGATCGGCGCCGGCGCGTACGTCACCGACGTCACGGCCACGATCGCGCTGGTGTCGGTGCAGGGGCCGAAGTCACGCGAGCTGCTCGGCGAGGTGGTGTCCGACGCCGACCTCGACGACCTGCGCTTCTTCCGCTTCACCACTGGGCAGATCGGCGGGACCCAGGTGCTGGTGTCCCGCTCGGGGTACACGGGAGAGCTGGGCTTCGAGCTGTACGTCCCCGCCGACGAGGCCGTCGGGGTCTGGGAGCGGCTGCGCGCCGACGGCAAGGAGCACGGCCTCAAGCCCTACGGCAGCCAGACCATGCATACGCTGCGGCTGGAGAAGTCGCTGCCGCTGTACGGGCCCGACATCAGCCAGGACCAGACACCCTTCCACGTCGGGCTCGACCGCTGGATCCGCTTCGACAAACGCGACTTCATCGGGCGTGAGGCGCTGCTGGCGGTCCAGGACTCCGGACCCGAGCAACGCTGGGTGGGCCTCACCCTGGACGCGCAGACCGCCGCCAACCCCGGTGACGTGGTCTCCTCGATCGGCGACATCGAAGCGGTTCGTGAGGAGATCCAATCCGGGCCGCGTGCCGGGGAACAAACCGACCACGTCCACCCCGGCGAGCAGCTCGGCCACGTCACGGTGAGCCATTGGTGCCCGACCGTGGAACGGCACTTGGCTATGGCCTACGTCGACACGTCCCACGCCTGGATCGGCGGCAGGGTGGTGGTCGTGGTGAACGACCGCCCAGTCACAGCCACCGTCGCGTCGACGCCGTTCTTCGACCCCGACGGCCGCCGGATGAAGGGGTAGCGTCATGCAGCGTCTCCACCGCGAAGATCGCGCCGACCGCCACTTCGACGTCATCGTGCTCGGCGTGGGCGGGATGGGCAGCTCGACGCTGTACCAGCTGGCCCGGCGCCGCAAACGGGTGCTCGGCATCGAGCGCTACGACATCCCCCACGCCATGGGCTCCTCCCACGGCGAGACGCGCATCATCCGCCTTGCCTACTACGAGGACCCCTCCTACGTCATGCTGCTGCAGCGCTCATACGACCTGTGGCGCTCGATCCAATCACGGGCCGGAGAGCGGCTGCTGCACACGACGGGCTCGGTCGACGCCAGTCCGTCTGACAGCTGGGTGTTCAAGGGCTCGCTGCAGTCGTGCCTGGAACACGACCTGCCGCACGAGGTGCTGACCAGCCGGGAGCTGACGGAGCGCTTCGGAGGCTATCGGCTGCCGCGCGAGACGATGGCAGTGTACCAGCCCGACGGCGGCTTCCTGCTGCCGGAGCGCTGCATCGTGTCCTTCGTGCAGGCCGCACAAGCCGAGGGTGCGGTCGTCCACGGGCGAGAGGAGGTGCTCGGCTGGGAGCCGACGCGCGACGGGGTGCGGGTGACCACCGACAAGGACACCTACACCGCCGAGCGCCTCGTCATCACCGCCGGCGCCTGGAACCGCAAGCTGCTGCCGTTCCTCGACCGTCTCGCGGTGCCCGAGCGGCAGGTGCTCGCCTGGCTGCAGCCGCGAGCTCCCGAGCTATTCACCCCCGACCGCTTCCCGGTGTTCAACCTGCTGGTCGAGGAGGGCCGCTTCTACGGGTTCCCTGCGTTCGGGGTGCCGGGGTTCAAGTTCGGCAAGTACCACCACTTCGAGGAGTTCGGCGACCCCGAAGAGCTCGACCGCGAGCCACGGCGGGCCGACGAGATCATGCTCGGCGAGTTCGCGGCGCGCCACTTCCCTGACGGCTTCGGCCCGACGATGGCGCTGCAGACCTGCTACTTCACCAACACCCCGGACAAGCACTTCATCATCGACCTGCATCCGCAGTATCCGCAGGTGTCGTTCGCCTCGCCCTGTTCAGGCCACGGCTACAAGTTCGCCAGCGTGATCGGCGAGATCATGGCCGATCTTGCGGAGCGCGAGACGACGCGGCACAACATCGAGCTGTTCCGTCTCGACCGCTTCGGCATCGGCAACCGCCGGCCTGCGCACGCCGAACGGCAGCGCCGCGACCAGCGCCGGCGAGAGCGCGTGCCCCTACCCCGATCCCTGTCGCGGCGGCAATCCGGTCTGATGACCACGGACCGTCGCGCCGCGCAACGCGCCGGCCAGCGCGACGGGCAACGCGACGAGTACTGGGACAGCTCCACCATCCCCGCCGACGACCGCCACGCGATTCACCCGTTCTGGTGAGCCAGGGTGCAGAATGAGGGGGGGCAGGACGCCGACCACGTCGAGGCGGGCGGGCCGATGACGACGTTGCAGACCGACCGGCAGACCAAGGTGGCCTGTCGTGGGCTGTGGAAGGTGTTCGGCCCTCGCCCCGAGCGGATCATCGGTTCCGAGCACGCTGACTTGCCTCGCGACGAGATGCGGTCGGCGACCGGCTGCGTGGCCGCGGTCCGCGACGTCAGCTTCGAGGTGGCACGTGGCGAGATCTTCGTGGTCATGGGCCTGTCCGGCAGCGGCAAGTCGACCCTGATCCGCTGCCTGTCCCGGCTGATCGAGCCGACCGCCGGGTCGGTGACCATCGACGGCGCCGACGTCTTGGCGATGGCGCCTCAACAGCTGCGTGAGTTGCGACGCCACCAGGTGAGCATGGTCTTTCAGCACTTCGGGCTACTGCCCAACCGCCGCGTTCTCGACAACGTGGCCTATGGCCTGGAGGTGCGGGGCGAGTCGCGGCAGTCCCGCTACGCGCGCGCTGGCGAGCTGCTCGACGTCGTCGGCCTCGGCGGGCTGGAGCAGG
>JACCVM010000192.1 GCA_013698135.1 Euzebyaceae bacterium
TCCTGTTCACCGCTGGCCGGCCGGGGGGTCAAGCGCCGCCAGTCAGCTCGGCCAGTGCCTTCTGCAAGGACGAGGCTACCGCTTGCACCGCCGCCAGCGTCCGGGGATAGTCCATCCGCATCGGGCCCAGGACTCCCACGGAGCCCACGGCTTCGCCTTGCGCCTCGTAGCGGGCGGCGACCACCGAGCAAGCCGCCAGCTCGACCAGTGGCAGCTCGGTGCCGATGCGCACGCCGGGGTCCCCGTGCTGCAGGGTGTCGCGCAGCATCTGCAGGACCATGACCTGCTCTTCGAGGGTCTCGTAGACCGACTTCACCTGCTCGATGCGGTCGAAGTAGCCCTCCCCGGCGATGTTGGCGGTCCCGCCGAGGAACAGCAGATCGCCGTCGGTGGGCGTGACAAGACCGAGGCGGACGGCGTCGGAGACGGCGTCCAGCAGATCGCGGACCTCGGCCGGCGCGCCGGCGGCCACCCCCGAGATCACATCGGGGGCCTGCGCCAGCCGCAGTCCCGCCGCCGCCTCGTTGACGGCGTGGCGGGCGCGCTGCACGTCATGCTCGGCGACCGGAGCGTCGAGGTTGAGCATGCGCTTGTCGACCCGGCCGGTGTCCACGATCAGCACCACCAGGATGCTGGTGGGCCCCAGTCGCACCAGCTCGATGTGGCGCAGCCGGCTGCGGTCCAACCGCGGCGCGACGACCAGGGCCGCGAAGCGGGTCAGACGCGACAGCACCGACGAGGTGCGCCGCAACAGGTCTTCGAGGTCCGACGAGTCCAGCAGCAGCCCCTCCAGGGCTGCGGCCTGCGCCGGCTCCAGCTGCGCGGTCTCGGTGAGGGTGTCGACGAAGTAGCGATACCCCTTGTCGGTGGGCACGCGGCCCGCCGACGTGTGGGGATGGGTGATGAACCCCGACTCCTCCAGGGCGGCCATCTCCCCGCGCACCGTGGCCGGCGACACGCCGAAGCTGTGCTCCTGCACCAGCCGGCGCGAGCCGACCGGCTCGCCGCCACGCACGTAGTCCTGCACGATCGCGCGAAGGATCGCGGCTTTGCGGTCGTCAAGGGCCAGCACTGGTCACCTCCCCTCTTTGTGCCCGATCGGTGCACGCCCAGGTTACCGGCCGTCACCTCGCCTCTGCGTTGTCCCACGCCGCGATACCTCAGGACGACTGGTCGAGGAACGTCGCAGGGTCCAAGATGGGCACACCGCGCCAAGAGCCCAGTCGGCGCAGATGGCGGTCGCCGCTTACGATCATGTCGGCCTGGCCCTCCGCAGCGGCCTCCAGCACGCGGTTGTCGGCGGGATCGTCGTGCACGTCGTCCACCCGATCCCGCGGCTCGACGAGCTCGCCGACGCGCAGCAGCTGGGCGAGGACCTCCTCCGCGTAGGAAACTTCCCACCCGAACTTATCGGTGAGGACCCGGCCCAGCTCGGCCAGCAACGGCCGTGACACGATCAGCGTCAAGCTGCCGTCCAGCACACGGCGGTACACGGACTCGGGCGGACCACCCGGGAACACGAACGCCGAGACCAGCACGTTCGTGTCCAGCACGACTCTCAACTGCCGCGTGCCTGCTCGATTAGCCGCTCAACGTCCTGTTCGCTGGTGATGCCGAGGACGCGAGCCCGTGCGGCACCGTAACGCTGCAGGGTCTCGAACCGGCCGGTCTCCTGGTAGGCCTGATAGACCCGCAGCATCTCGCGGAACAGCTCACTCTTGTTCCTGCCCTGCTGCCCGGCGAGGCGCTCGAAGTTGCGCGCCGTCTCCGGTGGGACCGACACGGCCACGACCTGAGAGGTTCTCTTCGGCATGCTGGTACACCTTCCTCACGCTACCTAGTAATACACAGTATAACCGCTACGCACCACGCAGAGCCCGGGCCGAGCGGGTCCCGGAGACGCTCGGACGCTTCCCCGACTGGCTAGCATCATGGTGACTGGGGTCCTGCCGCTATGATGCGCCTATGCGTACCACGGTGACCTTCGATCCGGACACGGCCGCCCTTCTGCGGGCAGCCATGCACGAGCGCGGGGTGACCTTCAAGCAGGTGGTGAATGACGCCGTGCGCGCGGGACTCGGTGCGCACGCGCAGGCAGCGCCCTACCATCTTCGGGCCACAGACCTCGGCCCCCCCTCCATGCCGCTGACGAAGGCCCTGCAACTAGCCGCCGACCTGGAGGATGAGGAACTCGTCCGGCGGCTGGAGACCGGTCGATAATGCGGATTCCGGACGCGAACATCGTCCTGCACGCCGTGAACCGCTCAGCCAGCCAGCATCACAGCGCGCGCTCCTGGCTTGAGGCCTCGCTGAGCGGAACCGAACCCGTGGGCTTCCCCTGGCTAGTGCTGCTCGCCTTCTTGCGCCTGTCGACGCGGCGCGGCCTCTTCCCCACCCCACTCGACGCCGAGGCAGCGACCACCTACGTCGAGGAGTGGCTCGGTCAGCCCCCGGCTCGGATCGTGCACCCAACCGCACGGCATCTGGATGTGCTGCGAGCACTGCTGCTGGAAGCGGGCGCAGCCGGCAACCTGACTACCGACGCTCACCTCGCGGCTCTGGCCATCGAGCATGGTGCCGAGCTGTGGTCCTTCGACCGGGACTTCGCTCGCTTCGAGGGTCTGCGGTGGCGCCAGCCATCTGCAACTTGAGCCGCACTCGGGGCTCCTCACCGGTCAGGATCAGCCCAGCAGGAGGCCCAAAGCGATCTGGTTGGGCGCCATGCCTCCTCACCTCGCGAGTTGCACCCGGACGGGAGCACTGCGTGCCAACCTGGCGTCGAGGGTCAGCAGCTCGGCGCCGATCGCCTCGGCGCAGGCCACGTACAGGCCGTCGCGCAGCGCGATGTTGTCGCGCAATGCCCACGCCCGTCGCAGCAGGGAAGGCAGGGGGTAGCGCTCGATCGGCAACCGCAGCAGTTGCTCGAGGGCACGCTCCACCATCGCGTCGCTAAGCGTGACCGCCCGAACCAGCCGCCCGATCGCCGACAGGACTTCGGCGTCCAGGTGCGCAGGGGCCGCGAGCGAGGCACCGCGCATCGTCTCGGCGACACGCTGACCGCGTTCAGATCCCCGCAGGACCTCGACCAGCGCCGAGGCGTCGATCACCAGGGGGCGCGGACTCATGCCACGTCGCTATCCCGACGTCCTTGCGCAACCAGGGTGACGCTGTCGAGGCCGTCCGATGGCAGAGGCGGGGCTGCGCAAACTTCGTCGAGCCAGGTGTCCAGTGACGGCAAGGACGCGTGCCGGCGCAGAACGTCGATGACGTAGGACCGAAGGCTCATCCCAGCCGCCTCGGCGCGTCGGACCAGCTCCTCATGGGTGGGCTCGTCCAGATCACGGATGTGCATACTCACGCTCATGACCCGACGGTAGCAGATCGCTACCGCAGAATCTCTCCGTCAAAGGTGTCCTTGCCGACGAGGTGCTTGGACCCGGGAACGTCCCAGACGACTGGCTTTCGATCCGACATCCAGCGTCCTCCCACTCGTCGATGGCCGGTCGTCTGTATGACGACCGCCAGCCGTTGAACTCTCGTCGATCGGCCCGTTCAGGTCTCCCTGATTGGATCGCACCGATGGAGCATCGAGTGTGCTGACCGCCGGATGGTGGCGACTTCAGTTCAGCCGTGACGCCTCGTCCATCTCGATGCCCATCACGTCGGCGACGCGATTCAGATTGGCGTCAAGCGCAAGGAGCGTGGTCCCGTGCCGGTGAGCGACCGAGGCGATCATGCAGTCGACCATTCCACGGGGAGTGACGCCCAGGCGCCGGCAGGCTCGATAGATGCGGGCAGCGGCGTCGAAGTCCACCACCGCGTCGAACCGCAGGAGCTTGAAACGCAGGAGTAGCCGACGGAGGTCCACCTCACGGTCGTCGCTGCGCGCGCCAGCCATCACCTCCATGATGACGGGCTCGGTCACCGCAACATGGTCGCTGGCGGCGATGAGGTCGGCGAGGCGCCGGTCGACCAAGCTGCCGGTTGCCCGGTCGTACTCCACCCACGCAGACGTGTCGACCAGGATCACGAGACGCCGATCGGTGCGACATCCTGGGGGACCTTCTCGATCGCGTGGGCGCCGCGCATCGCCAACGCTTCATCGCCAGTCATCGGCTGACCCGCGAGATGTCGCAGAGCGAGGTCGACCGCCTCGGTCTTGGTGTGCACGCCAAAGCGGTCCATGATCGCTCTGACGTAGGTGTCCTC
>JACCVM010000070.1 GCA_013698135.1 Euzebyaceae bacterium
CGGGTGTAGCGCTCGTACTCGGCCGCGGGTACCACCGGACCGCCCGGGAACCCCAGCCTGCCCTGCGCGGCGAAGATGGCCTTGCCGGCGGCGTAACCGAGGAGTAGCGCCGCCATCGCGTACGCCGGCCAACGCACTTGCCGTTCGGATGCGACACCCATACCCCGAAACCATAGGTGCTGCGTACACGGGCGACCATCCCCCGGCGAGGGCGCCCGCTGCCTGCAAGAGGGAGACCACCACCGCTGGCGGCCGCACTGCCCGATCCGGCAGCCTCCGACCTCCGCAGCTCGCCGGGTCAGGGTTGTGATGACCGCAGGAAGCCGCGGACCTCGGCATTGAAGGCCCCGGGCGCCTCCATGGCGCTGTCATGGCCAACGCCGGGCAGTACCACGAGCTTTGAGGCAGAGATCTTGGCGTGCAGATCCTCGGCCACGGACAGCGGAGCACGCTGGTCTGCGTCGCCGTACAGCAGCAGCGTCGGGACGTCGATGTGCGGCAGCACGTGCCGCAGATCCGCGTCGGCGAACGCAGACAGCATTGCGCGCATGCCAGCCGGCCGTGTCTCGGACATCATCGCGAGGGCTTGGTCGATGACCTCGGGCTTCGCTGCCTCGGTGAACAGGCCCGGCAGGTAGCCGCGCACCCATTGCTCGGGCGGCAGGTCGATCTCGCGCAGGGCTCGTTGCCGGCGCTGCTCGACCTCCTCGGGGGGCAGCGAACCGGCCCACCCGGCGTACGCCGACGCCAACACCAGCGTCCTCGGCAACTCCGGATGGCGCTCGTACAGCGCCAGCGCGAGCCCGCCGCCGAACGACAGGCCGAGCACATGCGGGCGCCCTAACCCCACGGCATCGACGAACCCGGCGAGACAGTCGGCGTACCCGGCCATCCCGAACGGCTCCGGTGGATCCGACGATCCGCCGCAGCCCGGGGCGTCCCACGCCACCACCCTGAACGCATCGGACAGCCCGTCGAGCTGCGGGCGCCACGCCCGGCTGTCGCTGAACGCGCCGTGCAGCAGCACCAGGGCGGGCCCTTCCCCCGCGTGGCGATAGGCGATCCGCAGACCCTCAACCTCGATGTGGTCCACCTCGTCCTCCCACTGGCCGCCCGGTTTCTGGCAGGCTGGCCCATCATGGCTGCGACCGCAGCGCAACCGTCACGGAGGTGGGCCGCCTCCGCGGCCGCTGCCGGTGCGCTCGTCTACGGCGTCATGAAGATCTCCCACGGGTCCAGAGGCGTGCTGACCTGCCCGGCTTTCCTGCCCCCGAGGGGGCGTACGACCATGTCATGCTGCGCCAGCTCGGGCTGGTCGCCGCGGGCAGCGGGGGCTTCCTGCTGCGTGCGTCCGGTCTGGTCGCCGACGAGCCGACCGGTCCGACCAACTTCCTGGTCGTGGGCTTTTGGTCGCCTGGGCGGGGGTCCGGGCCGCGACGGCGGTCTTCTACCAGCGGCAGCCGAGCCACTCGCCAGCTCGGCGACCGTGAGGCGACTGGCCCAGTGACGGTCACCACACGTACCACACACGTCAGGTGTACGATACGTGTATGCCCAGAGTGCGCACGAACATCGAGATCGAAGACACCTACGTCCAGACGATCATGGACCGTTACGGCGTCCGAACCAAGACCGATGCCGTTGAGCTCGCCCTCCGACACCTGGCCGGCCAGCCGATGACTCGCGAGGAAGCCCTCGCGATGCGGGGAGCGCTCGCTATGGACCTGCCCCCAGCCGACGTCGCACCCCACGGCGCCGCGTGATCCTGGCCGACACATCCGCCTGGGTGGAATACGACAGGGCGACCGGGAGCGCGGTCGATCAACGACTGACCGCGCTGATCGCATCCGACGGGCCGCTCGCCGTCACCGAGCCCGTGGCGATGGAGGTGCTGGCCGGGGCACGCAGCGACCAGCGGGAAGCCGATCTGCGCCGCCTGCTGCTGCGCTTTCACCTCCTGCACTTCGACGCCACCGCCGACTTCGACGCTGCTACACGCATCTATCGACGGTGCCGCAACGCCGGAATCACCCCGCGCGGGATGGTCGACTGCATGATCGCCGCCGTCGCATGGCGTCGAGGAGCCGCCGTACTCGCCCACGACACCGACCTCGGTCACGTAGCACGAGTCATCGGAATCGACCTCGACGAGGCGTCGCTCGTCGGCCGCCTGAACGGCGAACTCACGCCGTTTACTGGTTGATCGGTGCTCCGACGGGATCCGAACCCGCGCCGCCGGCTTGTAAGAGGAGCCGAAACGGCTTCGCGCCCGCAACCGCACCGAGGCGTCTGCCCTCGCCCGGGAACGTGGCTGGCTGTGAGGCGTCAGCCGCCCGCCATGGCTCCCACCACGAGCAGCGGCTCCGACCCCTGCGCGACCCCGTCAGGCAGCGGCGCGTCGGGCTGCTCGTGGGACAGATCGTCCTCGCAGGCGAAGAATCGCACCAGCGGCCGGCGCTGTTTCGAGGCGGGATCACGGATCGTGCCGAGCAGCATCGGGTAGCGGGCCTCCAGCGCATCAACGACCGATCGCTGGGTGACTTCACCCTCAACGTCAAGCTTCACCTCACCGTCGATGCGCGCCAGTGTCCGCAGATGTGCCGGGAGTACCACGCGGATCATGGCAACGTCTGCACCTGGACGGACAGCAC
>JACCVM010000207.1 GCA_013698135.1 Euzebyaceae bacterium
TACGCCGAGCAGGAGTACGCGGCGGACGCGCTCGCCGTCCTGGACGCGACGAACACGGATCGTGCGGTGCTGGTCTGCCTCTCCATGGGGGTGCAGCGCGGACTCATCCTCGCGGCGGAGCATCCCGACCGTGTCGAGGGCGCCGTGTTCATCAGCCCCGCCTACCCGGGCGGCGGCGAGGTGCTGCCCGAGCGCGCGGTTCACGCGTGGGACGAGGAGCGGGACCTGTACGAAGAGTGGGGCAAGGACAACAAGTTCGTCTTCCTCAACCACTACCGCGAGTTCCTCGACTTCTTCATGTCGCGGATGTTCACCGAGCCGCATTCGACGAAGCCGGTCGAGGACGCGGTCGGCTGGGGGCTGGACACCACTGGCCAGACGCTCGTGCTGACGCGGGAGGCACCTGGCGTGAGTGAGGATGAGTGGCGCGACATTGCGGGCCGCGTGCAGTGCCCCGTCCTGGTGATCCACGGCGAGAATGACGGGATCGCCTCGGTCACCCGCGGTGTCGCGCTCGCGGAGCACACCGGCGGCCGGCTGGTCGTGCTCGAGGGCTCAGGCCATGCGCCGCATGTGCGCGACCCCGTCAAGGTGAACCTGCTGCTGCGCGACGCCGTTCTGTCTGCGCCGCAGAAGCGACGTTGGACGCGCGGCCGGTCGCGGCGCAAGCGCGCCCTGTACGTCTCGTCGCCGATCGGCCTCGGGCACGCTCAGCGCGACATCGCCATCGCCGACGAGCTGCGCAAGCTCCACCCGGACCTCGAGATCGACTGGCTCGCGCAGCACCCGGTCACGACGGTGCTGGACAAGCGCGGCGAGCGCATTCATCCCGCCAGCGCGTACCTCGCCAGCGAGTCCGGTCACATCGAGAGCGAGAGCGCCGAGCACGACCTGCACTGCTTCCAGGCCATTCGGCGCATGGACGAGATCCTGCTCGCCAACTTCATGGTCTTCTCCGACGTCCACCGCGACGAGCAGTACGACCTGTGGATCGGTGACGAGTCGTGGGAGCTGGACTACTACCTCCACGAGAACCCGGAGCAGAAGCAGGCGGCGTACGTGTGGCTCACCGACTTCGTCGGGTGGCTGCCGATGCCCGACGGCGGCGAGCGCGAGGCGGCAATCACGGCGGACTACAACGCCGAGATGATCGAGCACATCGCGCGCTTCCCCCGGGTGCGCGACCGGGCGATCTTCGTGGGCAACGACGCCGACATCGTCCCGGACGCGTTCGGTCCGGACCTGCCGTTCATCCGCGACTGGACCAACGAGCACTACGACTTCTCGGGTTACGTCACGGGGTTCGACCCCGCCGACTTCGCCGACCGTGCTGCACTGCGGGCGTCGCTCGGCTACGCGCCCGACGAGCGGGTGTGCATCGTGACCGTGGGCGGCTCAGGCGTCGGGGCGCACCTGCTGCAGCGGGTGATCGACGCCTTTCCGGCAGCGAAGCGCCGCGTGCCGGCCTTGCGGATGATCGTCGTCACCGGTCCGCGGATCGACCCCATGACCCTGCCGCACGTCGAGGGACTCGAGATGCGCGCCTACGTGCCGGAGCTGTATCGCCATCTCGCGGCGTGTGATGTCGCGGTGGTTCAGGGTGGGCTGACCACGACGATGGAGCTGACGGCGAACCGGCGGCCGTTCCTGTACGTCCCGCTCCGTCATCACTTCGAGCAGAACGTCCATGTGCGCCACCGTTTGGCGCAATACGGCGCGGGGCGCTGCCTGGACTTCGACACGGCCGACCCGGACACGATTGCGACCGCGATCGCGGAAGAGCTCGACCGCGATGTCGACTACCGCCCCGTCGAGACCGACGGCGCAGCCCACGCTGCGGCACTCATCGCCGAGGTGCTATGAGACCTTTCAGACTCGCGGACGCAGCAACGATGGTCACCGAGGGAGAGATGGCCAGTGCGTCGACGCACCCGGTCGACGCGTACAGGGTGCAACGGCGAACCGTTCGCATCCTGGTCGCGGCGCAGATCCTCGGCGGCCTGGGCGTGGGGAGCGGGATTGCCGTCGGCAGTCTGCTGGTCGAGCAGCTGTCGGGTTCGGCCACGCTGGCAGGGCTGGCACTCACTGCGTCTGTGCTTGGCGGGGCGCTGGCTGCCGTGCCGCTGGCGCGACTGTCCCAGAGCCGTGGTCGGCGCTGGGGCGTCGGCATGGGGTACGCGACGGGTGCGGTGGGCGGTCTGCTGGTTGTCGTGGCGGCAGATGCCGGTGCCGTGTTGTTCGCTCTGTTGGGCATGACGCTGTTCGGGGCCGCTTCTGCCGCCAACCTGCAGGCCCGGTTCGCCGCGACGGATCTGGCTGCCGTTGAGCACAGGGCGCGGGCGCTTTCCATCGTCGTGTGGGCGACGACAATCGGCGCCGTCGTCGGACCGAACCTGGTGGAGCCGGCGGGGCGCTCCATGCAGGCCCTCGGCCTCCCCCCGCTCGCCGGTCCATTCCTGTGGTCCGTCGCCGCGTTCTCTGCGGGCGCTCTGATCCTGCTGCTCGCGCTGCGCCCTGATCCGTTGTTGTCGGCCCGCGCGCTGCGGGGTGCGGACGAGCCAGCCGACGCGAACACCTCGCTGCGGGCGGCCTTCGGCGTCGTGGCAAACGCGCCGCTGGCGCTGCTGGGCCTGGCGACCGTCGTCGTAGCGCACTCGGTCATGGTCGGCGTCATGGTGATGACGCCGGTTCACATGAGCCGTGGCGGCACGGCCCTGAGAATCATCGGGCTCGTCATCAGTGGGCACATCGCCGGCATGTACGCCTTCTCGCCGGTCTTTGGCTGGCTTGCCGACCGCATCGGCAGGGTGCCCGTCGTCGGCGTCAGCATCGGCTTCTTCGCCGGCGCCCTCGTCGTGGCCGGAACCGCCGGCGATCACGCCGCCGGCCAGCTCGGCCTCGGCCTCTTCCTGCTCGGACTCGGCTGGTCCGCCGGGCTGGTCGCCGGCTCCACCTTGATCACCGACGGCGTCGCGCTTCCCGACCGTGCCGGCGCGCAGGGCGCCGCCGACTTCCTCATGCAGTTCTCGGGTGCCGCCGCCGGCGCCCTCGCCGGCGTGATCGTCGGGGCGGCGGGTTACGGCGTCCTCACTGCGGCTGCAGCGGTGCTCCTCGTTCCGGTGCTGCTGCTCGCCGTGCCGAAGTGGCGCGCGGCCGGCGCGGCGTAGCAATTCAGCTGCTTGCGGTGCCGACGAACGCCAGCCCGCTCTGGAGGACCGCCCGGGCGCACTGAGGTGCCGTGCAGTCGAACCACGAACCCGCGAACAACCCAGAGTGTTCATCAGGGCCGCTGGCACCGCCGCAAGAACGGCGACCGTCGAAGCGCACGCCTAATCGGTCGTGCTAGCGGGGCGCGGCCGGCATGTTATTCGCCGAGAAGTTCACGGGCCGCGACGAGGTTCGGGGTGTCGAATCCCTCGGTGACCTGTCGTAGATCTCCCGCAGACGGTGCGACCCGGCGGGCTGCGTTCCAACGGCGGGCCGCAGGCGGACCAACCCCGTCGCGGCGCGCAGCTGGGGCATGCGGGTGCCACGATCTCGCCGATCTCGAGCGCCCGCTCGAAGCAGGGTTCGGCCTTGTCGGACCTCGACGCCATGAGGAGCAGGTCACCCTTGGCACGGTTGTCTGGCCAACGGCGCAGACATCTCACGCCGGACGTTGTAGGCGAGTCCAAGCGAGTCGTTC
Source organism: Euzebyaceae bacterium (assembly GCA_013698135.1). Taxonomy (GTDB): domain Bacteria; phylum Actinomycetota; class Nitriliruptoria; order Euzebyales; family Egibacteraceae; genus JACCTL01. Next base: position 3,686 of record JACCVM010000207.1, read on the forward strand.
CCGCCTGACACGCAACGGCGCCCTGCCCCTCAACGGATGGCGTATCCGCTGACTGGGTCTTCCGGGCTCCTTGGTGACGCCCATGGCTACAGCCGACAGCGCAGCGCGGGTTCGGGCCGAACGCTTCGCAGAGCCGTGGCGTGGCACAGCTGCAGCCGAACTGTCAGCTCAAGGGCCGGCGGGCGTTACCCACCGTCGGGCTTCGGTTCCAATATGCTGCCGCATGCCTCGAGAGAATCGAGTAGACTCGAACACGTGTTCGATACGGGGCTCGCCGAGGTGACGCGACCTCGTGTCATCCGCGACCCGGTGCTCGACTACATCGAGCTCCCGGCGGAGCTGTCCAGCGTCGTTGATCAGCCGATCCCCTATGGTTGGCGAATGCCTTCAAGGTCTTTGCTAGAGACGAGAAGACGGCCGGAAGCGGGCTCTGGCGTTGCGGCGAGTTTGCCGTCATAGATCAGCCGTAACAGCGTTTCGACGG
>JACCVM010000230.1 GCA_013698135.1 Euzebyaceae bacterium
GCGTCGACCGCGTGGTGCTGCTCGCCCTGCCCGCGGTGGCCGTCATCGGCCTGCTGTTCATCTACCCGTTCCTGTACGGGCTGGGTCTGTCGTTCCAACCGCGGCAGGGCGGCGGGGTCCTGGCCAACTACCTCGCGTTCTTCAGCGACGGCTACGAGCGCTCCACTATCAGCAAGACCCTGCGGCTGGCGCTGCCCGCTGCGCTGCTCAACGTCGCCGTCAGCGTGCCGATCGCGCACAAGCTGCGCCACCCGCTGCGGGGCAAGCGGCTGCTGACCACTGTGCTGATCCTGCCGGTCACGCTCGGCACCGTGCTGGTGGCCCAGGGCCTCATCCGTTACTTCGGCCCCGGCGGCTGGTTCAACCAGGCGCTGGTGGCCCTCGGGCTGGTGGACGCGCCGCTGTCGCTGACCAACAACTACATCGGGGTGTTCGCGTCGCTGATCATCACCGGCTTCCCGCTGGCGCTGCTGCTCATCCTGGGCCACGCGTCGGGTATCGACCCGGACACCGAGCGCGCCGCCGCGACCCTGGGCGCAGGGCCCACCCGGCGCTTCTGGACGGTGTCGTTCCCGCTCATGCTGCCCGGCATCAGCATCGCCTTCGTCCTCGCGTTCGTCGCGGCCTTCGCCGTGTTCCCCTCGGCGGTGATGGTGGGCAACCCCTCCGGGAGCACGCGCGTGATCTCCATCGCGGCCTACCAGGCGGCGTTCGAGCGCTTCGACTACTCGATGGCCTCGACCATCGCCATGATCATGGCCGCGGTCGAGCTGGTGGTGATCGGTGCGGTCCTGGGCGCGCGCTCGCGGCTGTACCGCGGCGCGACCAGCGGCGGGAAGGGCTGAGCGATGGCCGACGCCCTCGCCCCCCGCGCCGCCCGCGTGACTCGCCTGCGGCTGGCGTTCTCGCCGTCGGGCTGGCTGCTGACCGCCGTCATGGCGTTCTTCGTCGTCAACGTGCTCGCGCTGGTCGTCAGCGTGGTGTTCAGCTCCTTCGCCAGCTCCTGGTTCGCCACGCCGGTCCCCGGCGGCTGGACGACCCGCTGGTACCGCTTCGCCGCCACCACCTTCCAGCTGTTCGACGTCCTGGTGGTCACCGCCCAGGTCAGCGCCGCGGTCATGGCCATCAGCCTGGTCGTCGGCGCGCCCGCGGCCTACGTCCTGGCGCGGCGGACGTTTCCCGGCAAGCGGGCGCTGCTGCTGCTGTTCCTGCTGCCGATCCTGGTGCCGCCGATCACCTACGGCATCCCGCTGGCGACTGTGCTGTACAAGTTCAACCTGGCCGGCAGCCTGCGCGGCGTGATCCTGGCCAACCTCGTCCCCGCGCTGCCGTTCGTGATCTTCGTGCTCACCCCGTTCATCGAGCAGATCGACGAGAACGTCGAGCGCGCGGCCCGCATGTGCGGCGCCTCCACCTGGCGGGTCTTCTCGCGGGTCCTGGCGCCGCTGTGCATCCCCGGGCTGCTCGCGGCCGGGCTGATGGTCCTCGTCCGGGTCCTGGCGATGTTCGAGCTGACGTTCCTGACCGCCGGCCCGGGCGACCAGACCCTGGTGGTCGCCCTGTACTACTCGGTGTTCGCCGCCGGCATCCGCCCGGCGCAGGCGATCGACGCGATGGCGGTCATCTACATGCTCACCACCTTCGTGCCGTTGCTGATCGCCCTGCGTTTCATCAACCCGACGCAGATGGTCGTGCGCCGCAAGCGCGAGGCGGCGGCGTGAAGATCGTCGCTGCGCGGGTCATCGTCTGCTCCCCCGGTCGCAACTTCGTCACGCTGCGCGTCGACACCGACGAGGGAGTCCACGGCCTCGGCGACGCGACGCTGAACGGCCGTGAACTAGCGGTGCGGTCCTACCTGTGCGACCACGTGGCGCCACTGCTGATCGGCCGCGACCCGTTCGACATCGAGGACCTCTGGCAGCTGCTGTACAAGGGCGCCTACTGGCGGCGCGGGCCTGTGACGATGTCGGCGATCGCGGCGGTGGACACCGCCCTGTGGGACATCAAGGGCAAGGCCCTGCAGACCCCGGTGTACAACCTGCTCGGCGGCAGGTCGCGCAACGGCGTGCTGGTCTACGGCCACGCCAACGGCGCCAGCATCCCCGAGACCGTCGAGGCGGTCGCCCGCTATCGCGAACTGGGCTACCTGGCGGTGCGCGCGCAGTGCGGCGTGCCGGGCCTGCCCACCGCCTACGGCGTCGGCCGCGGCGGCCTGGCCTACGAGCCGGCCGAGGAGGGGCTGCCGCCTGAGCACCGCTGGTCGGGCGAGCAGTACCTGCGGATGGTCCCCGAGCTGTTCGACGAGCTGCGCTCGACCTTCGGCTTCGACCTGCACCTGCTGCACGACGCCCACCACCGGCTCACCCCGATCGAGGCCGGCTGGCTGGGCAAGCGCCTCGAGGACCACCGCCTGCTGTGGCTGGAGGACCCCGTCCCCGCCGAGCTACAGGAGGGTTACCGGCTGATCCGCCAGCACACCACCACCCCCCTGGCCGTGGGCGAGGTGTTCAACAGCGTCTACGACTGCACCCGGCTCATCACCGAGCAGCTGGTGGACTACATCCGCGCGACGGTCGTGCACGCCGGCGGCATCACCCACCTGCGCAAGATCGCCCACCTCGCCGAGCCCTACCACGTGCGCACCGGCTGCCACGGCGCCACCGACCTGTCCCCGGTGTGCATGGCCGCCGCCCTGCACTTCGACATCTCGGTGCACAACTTCGGGATCCAGGAGTACATGCCGCACACCCCGGAGACCGACGCGGTGTTCCCCCACGACTACCACTTCGCCGACGGCTATCTGCACCCCGGCGACGGCCCCGGCCTTGGCGTCGACATCGACGAGACGCTGGCGGCCGAGTACCCGTACCGCCGGGCCTACCTGCCGGTCGGCCGCAAGCAGGACGCGACGGTGCACAGCTGGTGAGCGCCCGCCCGACCACTCCCCTGCACAGCCCCGAGCCGGTGTCACAGCTCGAGCTGCACGACGACCGGCTGTTCGCCGGCGACCCGGCGCAGCGCAACATGGCGCGCGAGCTGTACGACCACGTCCGCGACCTGCCGCTGATCTGCCCGCACGGCCACGTCGACCCGGCGCTACTCGCCGAGAACACCCCGTTCGCCAACCCGGCCGAGCTGCTGGTCATCCCCGACCACTACATCACCCGGATGCTGTACTCCCACGGCGTGGGGCTGGAAGACCTGGGCGCGGCCAGCCGCGACGGCGTCCCGATCGAGGCCGACCCGCGGCAGGTCTGGCAGCGCCTCGCCCAGCACTGGCCGCTGTTCCGCGGCACGCCGACGCGGCTGTGGCTGGAACACATGCTGCACCAGACCTTCGGCGTGCGGATCCCCCTGACGCCGCACACCGCCGACGACGTCTACGACCAGGTCGCCGACTGCCTGGCGCGCGACGACTTCCGCCCGCGGGCGCTGTTCGACCGCTTCAACGTCGAGGCGCTGGCCACCACCGAGCCGGCGCTGGACCCCTTGGCGCACCACCGCGCGATCGCGTCCAGCGACTGGGGCGGGCGCGTCGTCACGACCTTCCGCCCCGACGACGTCGTCGACATCGCCCGGCCCGGCTGGGCCGACGCGGTGGCGCAGCTGGGCGAGGTCACCGGCAGCGACACCCACACCTACCCCGGCTACCTGCAGGCGCTGGCCGAGCGGCGCGCCTTCTTCCAGCGTCACGGGGCCACCGCCACCGACCACGGGCACCCCACGGCAGGCACCGTCGACCTGGACGCCGGCGACGCCGCCCGCCTCTACCAGCGGGCGCTGCGCGGCCAGACCGACACCGCCGACGCCGAGTGCTTCCGCGGGCACATGCTCACCGAGTTCGCCCGCATGAGCTGCGAGGACGGGCTGGTGCTGCAGCTGCATCCCGGGTCGTGGCGCAACCACAACGAGCGGGTCTACGAACGATTCGGCCCCGACATGGGCGCCGACATCCCCACTCCCACCGACTACGTGCACGGCCTGCGCCCGCTGCTCAACCGTTTCGGCAACGACCCGCGCCTGACCTTCGTGGTGTTCACCCTCGACGAGTCGACCTACTCCCGCGAGCTCGCGCCGCTGGCCGGGCACTACCCGGCGATGCTGCTGGGGCCGGCGTGGTGGTTCCACGACAGCCCCGAAGGCCTGCGCCGCTTCCGCGAGCTGACCACGGAGACGGCGGGCTTCTACAACACCGTCGGGTTCAACGACGACACCCGCTCCTTTCCGCAGATCCCAGCACGCCATGACGTCGCCCGCCGGGTCGACTGCGCCTTCCTCGCCCGGCTGGTGGTCGAGCGCCGGCTGCCGCTGGCCGAGGCCGCCGAGACCGCCGTCGACCTGGCCTACCGCATCCCCAAGAGGGTCTACCGCCTATGACGCTGATCACCGCCGTCGACGTGCGCGACATCCGCTTCCCCACGTCGGGCACGCTGGACGGCTCCGACGCCATGAACACCGACCCGGACTACTCGGCGACCTACGTGACCCTGGTCACCGACGACGGCGACGGGCCGCTGGGTCATGGGCTGGCGTTCACCAACGGCCGCGGCAACGAGGTGTGCGTGGCGGCGGTCCACGCGCTGGCCCCCGCGGTGCTGCGGCGCAGCGTCGACGGCATCTTCTCCGACATGGTGGCGTTCACCCGCTCGCTGGTGGCCGACAGCCAGCTGCGCTGGCTGGGGCCGGAGAAGGGCGTGCTGCACCTGGCCGCGGCAGCGCTGGTCAACGCGGTGTGGGACCTGTACGCCAAGCTGGCCGGCAAGCCGCTGTGGCGCGCCCTCGCCGACCTGCCCCCCGAGCAGCTCGTCGCCTGCGTCGACTTCCGCTACCTGCACGACGCCCTGCGCCCCGACGAGGCGCTGGAGATCTTGCGGCGCAACCGCTCGGGACGCCCCGACCGGGAGTGCGAGCTGCTGCGCGACGGCTTCCCCGCCTACACCACCTCGGTCGGCTGGCTGGGCTACGACGACGACAAGGTGCGGCAGCTGTGCCGCGAGGCCGTCGCAACCGGCTGGAAACAGTTCAAGATGAAGGTCGGCGGCGACCCGGCCGACGACCGGCGGCGGGCCGCGATCGTGCGGGAAGAGATCGGCCCCGACCGCAAGCTCATGATGGATGCCAACCAGCGCTGGGGCGTCGACGAGGCGATCGAACGCATCCGCGGGCTGGCCGAGTTCGACCCGTGGTGGGTCGAGGAGCCGACCAGCCCCGACGACGTGCTGGGCCACGCGACGATCGCCAGGGCGGTGGCGCCCATCGCCATCGCGAGCGGCGAGAACGCCGCCAACCGCGTGATGTTCAAGCAGCTGCTGCAGGCCGACGCCATCGCCTTCTGCCAGGTCGACAGCTGCCGGCTCGCCGGCGTCAACGAGGTCCTGGCCGTGCTGCTGCTCGCCGCCAAGTTCGGCGTCCCCGTCTGCCCTCACGCCGGCGGGCTGGGGCTGTGCGAGTACGTCCAGCATCTGGCGGTCTTCGACTACCTGTGCGTGGGCGCCAGCCTGCACCACCGGGTCCTGGAGTACGTGGATCACCTCCACGAGCACTTCGTCGATCCGGTCGTCGTGCGCGACGCCCGCTACCGGGTGCCCGAGCGGCCCGGGTACAGCATCGAGATGCGGGCCGAGTCGCTGGCGCACTACCGCTTCCCCGAGGGTCCCGCCTGGAACGGCGCGCCGCACGGGGCGGGCGTGGCCTGAGCCCGAGCCCCCCGGTGCGCCTGGACCTATCCACGCTGGGGTCGGTCCCGGCCGCCCTGCGACCGGCCTACGACCCGTCGGGCCTTGGCATCGGCATCGTGCATCTGGGCATCGGTGCCTTCCACCGGGCGCACCAGGCCGTGTACACCGACGACGCGCTGGCCACCGGCTCCGGCAACGCGCGGGACTGGGGCATCTGCGGGGTCAGCCAGCGCAGCCGCGACGTGCCCGACCGCCTGCAGCCCCAGGACGGGCTGTACACGGTCCTGGAGCGCGACACCGACGCCACCAGGGCCCGGGTCGTGGGCTGCGTCCGCCAGGTCCTGCTGGCGCCGGAGTCCCCCGACGAGCTGCGGCAGCGCATCGCCGCCGCGGACACCCGGATCGTCTCGCTGACCGTGACCGAGAAGGCCTACCGCCACGACCCCGCGTCCGGCCGGCTGCGCGTCGACGACCCCGCCGTCGCCGCCGACCTGGCCGACCCGCGGCCGGGCCGCAC
>JACCVM010000078.1 GCA_013698135.1 Euzebyaceae bacterium
GCATGCTCCCCTTCCCACCTTCGGTAGAGCTGCTCGGTCCCGCCGAGATGTGCTCAACGTAGACCCGTCCCGGCCGCCCGTGAATCGGCCACCCGGACACCCCTGTGAATCGTGTGGTCTCCGCCCCGGACCGCGTGGCACCCGCCGCGGACCGCGTGGCACCCGCCGCGAACCGCCATCTAATACGGATACCACCAGTCCTTGCGGGCGTCGGAAAAGTCCCAGTGGACGTGCTTGGTCTCGCTGAAGGTTTCCAGCCCCTCCTCGCCCAGCTCACGCCCGCCGCCGGTCAGCTTCATCCCGCCGAACGGGCCCGCGTAGTTGTCGGTCAGCGGGTCGTTGATCCAGACGGTGCCGACCTTGACTTCCTCGAAGAAGCGCTTGCACAGCCCCGGGTCGGTGGATCGCAGCGTGGCACCGAGCCCGGTGGGGTGGGCGTTGACCCAGGCGATTGCCTCGGCGACGTCGCGGTAGGCCATCACGGGGATGGTGGGCCCGAACGTCTCCTCGGTCATGATCGCCATGTCGTTGTCCACGTCGACCAGCACCGTGGGGTTATAGAAGAAGCCGCGGTTCCGGTCCTGCGGCCGGCTGCCACCCGTGACGACGCGAGCGCCGCGCCGTACCGCCTCGGCGACGTGGCGTTCCACCTTGGCGCGGGCGGGTTCGCCGATCAGCGGGCCGAGATCGGTGCCGTCGTCCAGTCCGTGGCCCAGCCGCAGGCTTTCCACCTTGGCCTGGACGGCCTCGACGAGGTCGTCGTGACGAGCCGCCGGGACGTACACCCGCTCCGCCGACGTGCAGACCTGACCGGCGTTGATCAGTGCCGCGTAGGCCAGCGCGTCGGCGGCGGTGGCGATGTCAGCGTCGGGGCCGACCACGAAGGCGTCCTTGCCGCCCAGCTCCAGGTGCAGGTGCTTCATCATCGGTGCGGCGACGCTGGCGATGCGCTGGCCGGTCTGCACCGAGCCGGTCATCGCCACCACCCGGACGCCGGGGTGGGCGACCAGCGCCTCACCCGCCTGGTTGCCGTATCCGGTGACAATCTCCACGGTGCCGTCTGGCAGGTGCGCGAAGCAGGTCTGCACCCACAGCAGTGTCGTGAGGGGGGTCAGCTCGCTGGGCTTGACGACGACGGTGTTGCCGGCGGCCAGCGCTGGCGCCAGCTTCCAGACCAGCAACAGCAGCGGGTAGTTCCACGGCACGATCGCGCCGACCACGCCGTAGGGCTCTTTGAGCACGAGGTTGAGCTGGCTGCGCGGCTCGCCGCTGGGTACCACGCGGCCGCGGCTGTTGCGCGCGAGCTCGGCGTAGTAGCGCAGCGTGTTGGCGGTCCACTCGACCTCCTCTTCCTGCTCGGGGCGCGGCTTGCCCTGCTCCCGGCACAGCGACTCCACCAGCGCCTCGGCGTGCTCGTCGGTCAGCCGTGCGGCGGTGTGCAGCAGGTCGGCGCGCTCGTTGGCGCTGCACCAGCGCCAACCCTCGAAGGCGGCTTGCGCCTTGACGACGGCGGCGTCGACTTCTGCGGCGCCGCAGGCCGGGACCTCGCCGATGACCTTTTCGGTGGCCGGATCGGTGACTTGGATCGTGTCCATCAGTCGACCTTGGCGGCGCGGGAGTGCTCCCGGGGCACGACGGTGGTGCCGGTCGCCCGGCACACCACAACCGCCTCCGGCAGGACGTCAGCCCCCGAGGGGCTCTGGTCGTAGCGGGCGGCGATCACCTTGCGGGCTTCCAGCTCCACGGTGCGGCTGGTGTCGCCCACGCGGGTCACGAGGCCGGTGGCTTCGATGAAGTCGCCGGCGTAGACCGGTGCCAGGAACTCGATCGAGGCGTAGCCGACGAACAGACCCTCGTCGCCGTCGGTGATGATCGCCACCTCGGTGACGATGTCGCCGAACAACTTGAGCATCCGGGCGCCGTCGACCAGATTGCCGCCGTAGTGGGCGTCTTCCTGGCCCATCCGCACCCGCAGGGTCGACGTGATCTGCGTCATGGCTCTGGCTCCATTTCGACGAGGGCGTCGACCGCGACGACACGATGGCGGCTGACGCGAAGGGGGTTGCACTCGGCGGCGGTGATTCGCGGGTGATCGCAGCCCAATGCGGACAGCGCCGCCACCGCGTGGGCTACGGCGGCTGCGGGTAGCGCGACGCCGCGGGCGTTGCGCAGCAGCCGCCCGGCGATGGTCTCGGCGAGCATCGCCTCCGCCTCGCCGGCGGTCACGCGGCCCACCCGCACCGCCACGTCGTCGAGGTGTTCGGCCCAGACCCCGCCGAAGCCGACCACGACTGTGGGGCCGAACTGCGGATCCCGCCGGTAACCGGCGACGAGTTCGAGGTCGGCGGGGACGTGTTCTGCCACCAGCAACTCGGCGCCCATCCCCCGGTCCTGCGCCCTGGCCAGCAGGTCGAGCGCCGCGCCGCGAACGGCCTTGGCGTCGACCAGGCCGGTGGCGACCAGGCCGAGCTCGGTCTTGTGCGCAACGCCCGGGATCAGGCACTTGATGACGACGGGAAAGCCGATCCGCTCGGCCGCCATTACCGCCGCGCCGGCATCGGGCACCCGCTTACGGCGGGGCACGTCGATGCCGTACGCGGCCACGACGTCCAGGGCGGCGTCCTCGTCCAATGCGCGCTGGAGGATGGAGCTGAGGTCGGTCGGCGGCGGGGGTGCGGCGACGGCGGGCGCTGGAGGTGGAGCCGGAGCCCAACGCGCGGTGCTGGCGATCGCGGTCAGCGCCGGCCGAGCACCCCGCAGCAGGGCGATGCCTCGCTCGGCGCACAGCCTCGCCAGGGCCGGCGGCGGGTCATGCGACGAGGGACTGAGGAAGACACACAGCTTGGCCGCGGCCTCGGCGGGGGGCGTGTCGACCGGGTGCAGTTGCGGACGTGGGTGACCGGAGCTGCACCCGCCCGGCGCGGGGGGAAGCTCGGGCTTGTCGACCGGGTGCAGTTGCGGACGTAGGTGACCGGAACTGCACCCGCCCGGCGCGGCGGCGGCGGCCTCGGCGGCGTCGGCCAACCAGCCGGCGAGATCCAGCCCGAGCTGCTGCTCGGCGTCGCCGCAGGTCACCTGCGCGTCGAGGCTGACCACCAGCACGTCGCCCAGCTCCTCCGCGGCGATCCGCAGGGCCTCGGGGTAGACAGCGCGGTAGTCGTCCACCCCCCACGGGTCAAGCGGGTTGCCGGGGGTGAAGCGTGGCCACCGCGCCCGCAGCGCCGCGACCGCCTCGCCGCTCAGCGCGGGCAGGAGCAGACCCGCGTCGTCGGCGAGGTCAGCCAGCAGGTTGGCCTCGCCGCCCGAGTTGGCCACCACGTGCAGCCGCACACCGCGGGGAAGACCCGCGGCCAGCAGCTCCCCGGTGACCAGCAGCTCGTCGAGGTCGTCGCAGACGATGGCGCCGGCTTGGCGCACCGCCGCCATCGCGACGCGGTGGCTGCCGGCGAGCTTGCCGCTGTGCGCGGTCACTCCCGCCTGGGCCACCGCTGACCGTCCGACCTTGCAGACCGCCAGTGGCTTGCCGGCGGCGGCCAGCTCCCGCGCGGCGGCCAGGAACGCCGCCGTGTCGGCGAACGCCTCGACGAAGGCGAGCACCGCGCCGGTGTGCTCGTCGGCGGCGAAGAAGCGCAGGTAGTCGGCGATGTCGGTCACCGCCTCGGCGCCCGACGACACGGCGGTCGACAGTGGCACCCGGCCGCCGGCGTTGATCACCGCCTCCACCACCGCGCCGCTTTGCGCGACCACGCCGATCCTGCCCGGCCGAACCTGCTCGGGAACCGTGCCGACGTAAGGCGCCGCGCCCGTGACCATGTCCACGTAGCCCATGCAGTTGGGGCCGGCAACGACGACACCCGCATCCGCCGCCAGTGCGCGCAAGCCGCCGATGACCGCGTCGGCGGCGGCCCCCGAGTCGGTGTGCCCAGCACCGGGCACCACCAGCCCGCGCACGCCACAGTCCACCGCCTCGCGCGCCGCCTGCAGGACACGGTCGGCTCCGACGAGCAGCAGCGCGACGTCGGGCGTGTGATCCAGCTCGGCCATACAGCCTGCCGCCGTCACCCCGTCGATCTCGGGCCGGCGCGGGTTGACCGGCGTCACCCTGCCCGCAAAGTTCAGGGTCCGCAGGTTGCGCAGCGCGATCCCACCGACGAACGTCCGCGGTGAGGCGCCCACCACCGCCACCGAACGGGGTCGCAACAGGCCGGCCACGTCAGCGACGGCCGGCCGTCGCGGTTGCGGTGAGCGGGCGCTCACGAGGCGCTCATGAGTCGAAGCCGATGCCCGCGGCGTCCAGCGTGCGCAGCAGCAGCCCACGCCGCCCGCCGTGGTGGTCGGCCGACGCCAGCGCCCGGCGCACCAGGGTCACCGCCGCCCAGCGCAGCGGCTCGGGCGGGAAGGGGAAGGGGGCCTTGCGCACGTAGCGCAGCGACAGCAACGCCGAGCCCGGATCGGTCAGCCGGTCAGCCAGCACCCGTGCGGCGAAGCGGGTCGCGCTCACGCCGAGGCCGGTGTAGCCGAGCGCGTACACCAGCCGCCCGCCGAGCGCCTCCCCGAAGACCGGGGTGAACCGCGTGGTGGTGGCGATGGGCCCGCCCCATGCGAAATCGATGGCCACGTCGCGCAACGTCGGGAACATCTGGCTCAGGTGTGAGTGCAGCCGCGCGAAGGTCTCCGGCCGCTGATCGAAGCGGGGGCCGACGCCGCTGCCGTAGGCGTAGATCGCGTCGTAGCCGCCCCACAGCAGACGGTCGTCGGCGGTGAGACGGAAGTAGTGGAACTGGTTGCCTGCGTCGCCGACGCCCTGCCGCCGTTTCCAGCCCAGCGACGCCAGCAGGTCCGGGGCCAGGGGCTCGGTGACAAGGATGTAGTCGTGCACCGGAATGTAGTGGCGGTTGGTGCGCCGCAACGTCTGGCCGCTGTAGGCGTTGGTGGCCAGCACCGCCGAGGAGGCGTGCACCTTGCCCGCCGGCGTCGTGGCCACCACACCGCCCCTTGCCGCCTTCACCCCGGTCACGGGCGTGCGCTCGTGGATCGCGACGCCGGCGGCGGACGCGACCCTGGCCAGCTCGGCGGCCAACCTCGCGGGGTTGAGCACTCCCCCGGCGTCGGGACGGTGCAACCCGGCCATGGCTTTGGGCGAGCGCAGGTGTTCGGCGACCTCGTCGGCGTCGAGAAACTCGGCGCGCTCGCCATGACGCCGATACAGCTGCGCGGAATCCCGCAGCTCGTCGACCTGATGCGCGGCGACGGCAACGTCCAGCATCCCCGTGGCCTCGAAATCACAGGCGATCTCATGGCGGGCGAAGAAGTCCACCATCCCGGCGTAGTTGTCGTCGGCCAGCCGCTGCAACCGGTCGATCTCGTCGGGGAAGTGGGCCAAGCCGTTGGCCGGACCGTGGGTCAATGACGGATCCAGGAAGCCGCCGTTGCGGCCGCTGGCGCCGAAGCCCACGGTGTCACGCTCGCACACCACCACGCGTATCAAGGGGTTGCGCTCGACCAGCGTGAGCGCGGTCCACAGACCCGTGTAGCCGCCGCCGATGACGACCACATCGGCGGCCAATTCGCCGGCGAGGGGTTGCGGCTGCCGCGCCGGGACGGTGGCCGACCAGTAGTTGCCGTTCACGACCGCCGGAATCGACGGGTGACCTGTCCGACGATCAGCACCACGAAGGCGACGGCGAACAGCGCGGTGCCCATGACGTTGATCTGCGGCGGGATCCCCCGCTGGGCGGCGCCGTAGACGAACAACGGGAACGTGGTGGTGTTGCCCGAGTTGAACAGCGTGATGATGAAGTCGTCGAACGACAGCGCGAAGGCCAGCAGCGCCGCCGCCACGATCCCGGGGGTGACCAGCGGTAACGTCACCCGACGGAAGGTCTGCCACTCGTCGGCGTACAGGTCCATCGCCGCCTCTTCCAAGCGCGAGTCCATGCCAAGCAGACGGGCCTTCACCGTCACCACCACGTAGCTGATGTTGAACATGATGTGGCCAAGAAGGATGGTCAGGAAGCCCGTGCGGACCCCGACGTTGAGGAACAACGCGAGCATCGCCGAGCCCAGCACCACCTCCGGGGAGGCCATCGGCAGGAAGATCAGCAGGTTGGTCAGCGCCCGGCCGCGGAAGCGATGGCGCACCAGCGCGAAGGCCACCATCGTGCCCAGCGCCGTGGCGATGATCGTGGACACGATCGCGATCTGGATGCTGCGGATCATGGCCTGGCACAACCCCGCCACCCCGCAGGGGTTGAGCCACGAGTCCAACGTGAAGCCCTGCCAGGTGAAGTTGAAGCGCCCGGCGTTGTCGTTGAACGAGAACACGATCACCACGATCACGGGCAGGAACAGGTACAGCAGCGCCAGAGCGGCGTAGAACCCGACGAGATTGCGGGTCACTCCTCGCCACAGCCGCCTGCTCACACGATCGTCTCCGTGCCGGCACGCCGGACGTACAGCCCGACCAGGAGCAGGATTGCCAGCATCAGCGTGAACGACAGCGCAGCGGCGGTCGGGTAGTCCAGCACCACCAGGAAGCGACTCTCGATGACGTTGCCGATCATGGACTGCGACGGCGTGCCCAGGAAGCGCACGTTGACGAAATCGCCTGCGGCCGGGATGAACGTCAGCAACGTTCCCGCGACGACGCCTGGTAGTGACAGCGGCCACGTCACCTTCCAGAAGGCGGTGAACGGGCTGGCGTACAGATCGGTGGCGGCCTCGATCAGCGAGCGGTCGATCTTTTCCAGGCTGGCGTACAGCGGCAGCGTCATAAAGGGCAAGAAGTTGTAGGTCAGCCCCGCGATGACGGCCACCGACGTGGCCAGCAGCCGACCTTGCTCCGGCAACAGACCCAGGGCCTGGAACGTGCCCACAACCCAGCCGCTGTCGGACAGGATGATCTTCCACGCCAGCGTGCGGATGAGGAAGCTGGTGAAGAACGGCGCGATGACCAGCAGCAGTAGCACGTTGCGCCAGCGCCCCGCCTTGAAGGCGATGAAGTAGGCCAGCGGGTAGCTGACCACCAGCGCCAGCAGGGTCGAGGCCGCGGCGAACGTGAAGGCGCGCACGAACTGGGCGGCGAAGCGCTGGGCGGCGTCGGTGTAGTTGGCCACCCGCCACGTCAGCTCGTAACCCCGCGCGAGGCTGCCCTCTTGTAGCGAGGTGGAGGCGACCGTCAGCATCGGCAGCACAAAGAACACGGCCAACCACAACAGCCCCGGTAACAGCAGCAGGTACGGGATCCAGCGGCCACGCCCGCGGACCGGCGGGGCGACGTCAGTGCCGGTGTCGGCGGCGGGAGCGATTAGCGGCGGGGTCGTGGGGCCGCCGGTCACGGAGCCGCCGGTCACGGGGGCGCCGGTCACGGCA
>JACCVM010000250.1 GCA_013698135.1 Euzebyaceae bacterium
CAAGAGCCCGTGGCAGCGGGGCACAAACGAGAACACCAACGGGCTGATCCGCCAGTACCTGCCCAAGCGCACCGACCTCAGACCCCACAGCCAGGCACAGCTTGATGCCATCGCCGCAGCGCTCAACGGACGTCCTCGCAAGACCCTGCATTTCATGACACCATCACAGAAGCTCGCAGAGGCTGTTGCGTCGACCACCTGAGCGCGCACCGCAAGGGCCGGTTGATAGATGAGGGGGCCGGGCGTCAGCGGTGGGGTGACGTGGACAGCGTTGCGGATCCGCAGGCGTTCAGACGGGAAACAACTCGGCGAAGAAGTCCGCGAACACGGCCAGCGCGATGAACCACAACCCGAGGGTGATGAGGACGTGTCCGCCCCACCTCTTCACGACGGGGGCTTGGCCCTTGATGCGCTGGAGGGTGGACTCCTGCGCACCGGCGACGGCGAACGCGGAGGTGAACAACAGCCCGACGAGCACCATGGCGGCGACGGCGAAGGCGGTGAACGCGGCGGCGAACCCGCCGACGGTGAAGGCGTATCCGGCCAGACCGGCCAAGATCGGTCCCGTTCACCCGAAGCCGGCGAGGACGTAGCCGAACCCAAACAGCGCGAAGCCGGCGAGAGGTTTTTTCCTGCGCAGGCGGGCCTGCCGACGGGTGATCGGCGCGGAGAGCCGCTCAACGTCGTGCATCGGGGACGGCAGCACCCCTGTCTGCACCAGCCCGAGCAGGATTAGCAAGACGCCGACGCTGCCGCGCAGGATGATGCCGGGGGTGCTGGCGAAGGTGACGTCGGCGACAGCGCCTCACCGCCGACGCCGATAGCGGCGCCGAGCACCAGCATGAACACCGACGCGCCCAAGGCCAGCGCACCTCCGAACACCATCGGACGGGCGGCTCGGCCGCCGTCGCGGACGCGGGCGGCGGCCTGGCGGCCGAGCAGGCCCAGCAGCAGCGGGAACGAGCACGGCGAGAAGAACGACGCGATGCCCGCCGCGGCGGCCAAGCCCAGCAGCGCCGCGCCCTCTACTGCTGGCAACTCGAAGCGGGGGTACACGACGTAGCCGACGTAGCCGGCCAGGCCGATGACGCCGATGGCGACGGCCAGAAGCCCGTACCGAGCGCCCGCCGACCCGCCGTGGCCGGTGTCGTCCGTGGGCTGTGGCACGCCGGTTACGCTTCCTTCGGCGCGTAGCCGATCTCGGTGAGCTCGCCGACGACGGCGTCACGGCTGATGCGCTGCTCGTCGTAGGTGACCGCGACCGTGTTCGTTCGATGGTCCGCCGTCACCTGCTTGACTCCGTCGACGTCACCGAGGAGGGTCCGGATCGTACGTTCGCAGCTTCCGCAGTTGATGTGCCCAACGTGGACGTCTCCTCGGCCATCTGCCGTTCTCCTCGCCTTCGACGGCTCCCCGACCGTAAGGGTTCCAGTCGGTGGAAGGTCAAGCGGCGTCCAGCAGCGAAGCGCGTCGGGAACCACCTCGCCTGGGGCGTCGTGTCACCGAACCGGCGGCCCCTGGGTGGGCTCGAGCAGGTGGCAGTAGCGGACGGGCGCATCAGTGTCATCGGCGGCACGGTCGATGAGGTCACCGAGCTCGGTACGAACCTGAGTCAGAGCGGCGATGCGCTGGTCGATCTCGGCGGCGTGGCGGCGAACCGCAGCAAGGACGAAGTCGCACGGTCGCTGGGCGTGCTGTCGGTAGCCGAGCACCTCGCGGATCTCGTCAAGTGACAAGCCAAAGCGTTGCGCGCGGCGGATGAACGTGATCCGGTCGATGTCCTCGGGTCCGTAGCTCCGGTAGCCGCTTGGGCGGCGGACCGGCTCGGGGATGAGCCCGATGTCCTCGTAGTAGCGGATCGTCTTCGGGTTCACCCCGACGCGGTAGGCGACCTCGCCGATCCGCAGGTCACCTTGGCCCTCAGTGGTCGCGGTCATACTGCCTGGTTTCCTGGACGGTGTAGTGGCGATCTGGGCGACGAGATTGACGGCGTAAGCAACGAAGATGCGTCGCCTGACACCTTCCTGGATGGACGTTGATGGGAATGTGAACCTAGACCTTTGTCGGCGGCCATGAGATGCTCCCGTAGGCGGCCACGAAGACTCCCGGTGGCGGCCTTGAGTTCTCCCCGGTCCTGATCGTTGGCGGTGCTGATTGGGCCGGTTGAGCGTCCCCTATCTGGGGTCGGCGCGCACGACCCGTCGGGAGACCGCCGCCGCCAAGCGGGCGTTGCGTTCGGGACAGCGGCGGGTGTTCAAGCCGTGGATCCCCGAGCCGGGCGGCTGGTTGCAGTTCGACTGGGGCGCGAGTCCTACGATGAACCGCCCCGGGTTTGCTGGAGGCTCCGAACCCACGGAGGGTGGAGCGATGCCAGCACCGAGGAAGTACTCGAACGAGCTGCGTGAGCGGGCGAAGCGGCTTGTCGCCGAAGCGGCTTGTCGCCGAGGCCTGCGAGCAAGAGCCGGGACTGTCGTTGAACGCGGCGGTGCTGCGTATCGGCCCGCGTGTCGGGGTTAACCCCGACACGTTGCGGGGTTGGTGCACGCAGGCTGACATCGACGCCGGGCGCCGGCCGGGGATCACCACGGGCGACGCGGCGACGATCAAGCAGCTGGAGGCTGAGGTCCGCGAGCTGAAGCGAGCCAACGAGATCCTGTCGGCGGCCTCCTCGTTCTTCGCGCGGGAGCTCGACCCGCGACCGCCCTGGTAGTGGCCTTCATCGACGGTCACCGCAACCTCTTCGGGGTCGAGCCGATGTGCCGCGTGCTGTGTGAGCACGGCGTGCGCATCGTCCCGAGCACCTACTACGCGGCCAGGGGACCGGACGCCGTCGGCGCGGTCGATCGCCGACGCCGCGTTGCTGGTCGAGATCCGACGTGTGCACGGTGACAGAACCAAGCCTTTACTAAACCCGGGGCGGTGCAGATCGGGAGCATGTGCCGTTCGCTGTTGAAGTTCGGTGACGATCCGAACTTCTACGCGGCCTCCTTATCGTCGCAGACGGGTGTGACATCGGCGTGGACGTGGCGGTGGAGGGCGGCGACGAGGGTCGGCATGTCGGTGCAGCCCTTGATGCGCCGGAAGTTGCGTTCGGCGTTGAGCAGCCCTGGCGGCGACCCAGCGCTTGACCATCGTGCCGTCGCGCCAGCGCTTGACCCGGCGGGTGGTGTCGCGGGCGACGGAGATCATCGACTCCGCGGCGTTGGTGGTGCTCAGGCTGCGGGCGAGCCGGTCGCTGACGCCGAGGCGGCGCACGGTGAACATCTCGGTCAGGCCCTCACGCAGCGACGCGGCAGCGTCGGGGTGCTTGGCCTCCAGGGAGCGAGCGAGCGTCTGCGCGGCGCGCAGGCCCTTGTCGGGGTCGGGGTCGGTGAACGCCGCCGCGAGCTTGCGGCCGACGAAGGCGCGCTGGTCGCGGGGCAGGTAGTCGGTGACGTTGCGGCGCTTGTGCAAGGTGCAGCGTTGCACCAGCGCCTGGTCGCCGAACACGCTGTCGACTGCGGCGCGCAGCGCCTTGGCGCCGTCGATGACGACCAGCAGGCCGTCGTCCGCGGTCAGCCCGCGGGCCACGAGGTCGGCCAGCAGGTCGGTGGCGACGCGCTTGTTCTCGGTGTCGCCCAGCCACAGTCCCACCGGCGTCTTGGTGCCGTCGACGCTGATCGCCAGCGCCACCACACAGCAGTGCTGCGCGAAGTGGATCCCGTCGATCATCAACGCCGCGACCCGCAACGCCGACAGGTCGCGGCTCATCAGCTCGTCAAGCTCGCGGGCGGTGGCGCGCACGAACCGCCGCGACACCGCCGACTTCGACGTCGACCGGGCCGCCGCCTCCACGGCCTCGCCGACCGGCTCGTTGGCGGCGCGGTGCCGGCGCGTGGCCAGCCCCGCCAGCATCCGCTCGAACACCAGGCTGTCGAGCTGGTCGTCGTCGGCGAAGGCGGCGAACGACTCCAGCGCCACCTCCTGGCCGTCCAGCGTGCGCGCCCGCGGGCGGCGCACCGCCACCTTGCGGCCGCCCAGCACCACCGACGTGTCGGTGGCGGCGTGCCGCCGCGCGGTGCGCTCCGCCAGCCTGGCGTGCTTGGGGCCGACCCTGGCAGTGACCTCGGCCTGCATCATCTCACTCATCACCGCCAGGCCGACCGACACCGACAGGGCCAGCAGCCCCTCACGCGCGGTCGCGGCGATGTCGTGCAACGCCACCCGCACCGACTCGGGCACACCCGGATCGGCCGCCACCTCGGCGGCGTCGAGCACACCAACGTCAGTTACCTTGCTCATGACGGTCCCCCTCCAAGGGTTGTCTTCCCGGACGCCCAGCACGATGCCATCCGGCACCGTCCAGGCGGGGGACCGTCACCTCACTTCAACAGACCTCGGGACAACCTCACTCTTTGAAAGGTCTGCGATAAGGCCGCCACTTGTCCTGCGCATCCGGCTTTAAGGAGGCCGCTATCCGACGCATGCCCTTTCCCGTCGTGCTGGCCAGTCTGTCGTAGTCCACGCTCGGCACGAGGAACACCGTGTCCAGAGCAGCCGTCAGCCGGTCCACCACCACGAACAGCGTGTACAAGTCCCGTCGGGCGGTGAACGTGACCGCGCGCACGTTGCCGAGGAACTTACCGCCCTGGACGCTCACCGTGTCGGTACTGCGCGCCTTCACTTGCACCGCCAAGGTCGCAGACCTACCCCGCCGGTGGAAGACAAGGTCAACGCCCTCATCATCGACAAGCGACGTCGAGACGTTCAAGACCGCATCGCTCGCAAGGATGCAGCTGGCGGCCACCAAGTGCTCCACCGCCGCACCGATGCGCCCGGTGTCAACACTCTTGCTCAGGTTAGGCATCCTCGCTGCTCACGGGAAGCAAACTACCTACCTAGCGCGGGCGGCAGGCCGCAGACTTCCAAGGGCAGCCGATCCCCTATGGTTGGCGAATGCCTTCAAGGTCTTTGCTAGAGACGAGAAGACGGCCGGAAGCGGGCTCTGGCGTTGCGGCGAGTTTGCCGTCATAGATCAGCCGTAACAGCGTTTCGACGG
>JACCVM010000006.1 GCA_013698135.1 Euzebyaceae bacterium
ACTCAAGGAGCGCTACGAGGTCCATCACGGCGTGCGCATCACCGACTCGGCCCTGACTGCCGCCGCGCGGCTGTCCGACCGCTACCTGACCGAGCGGTTCCTGCCCGACAAGGCGATTGACCTCATCAACGAGGCCACCAGCCGCCTGCGCATCGAGATCGACTCGATGCCGTCGGAGATCGACGTGCTCGACCGGCGGATCAAGCAGCTGGAAATCGAGAAGGCTGCGCTGGACGGCGAGAGCGCGGAGGACGTGGCCGCCCAGCAGCGTCTGCGCGAGATCGCTGACAACCTTGAGTCCCTGCGCGGCGAGATGGGCGTGTTGACGACGCACTGGGAGGCCGAGAAGGCCGCCATCGCCGAGGTCCGGGAGGCCAAGTCGGCGATCGAGGAAGCACGCGAGCGCGCCGAGCGCGCAGAACGCGACGCCGACCTCCAGGCCGCAGCAGAGCTGCGCTACGGGCGTATCCCCGCCCTCGAGCGGCAGCTGGAACAAGCCACGCAGCGGCTGGCCGAGCTGCAGGCCACCCAGCGGATGCTCAAAGAGGAGGTCGACGCCGAGGACGTCGCCGATGTCGTCTCGCGCTGGACCGGCGTGCCCGTCACCCGGCTCTTGGAAGGCGAGCGCGACAAGCTGGTGCGCCTGGAGGACGTGCTGCGCCGTCGCGTGATCGGCCAGGAAGAGCCGGTGAAGGCGGTCGCCGACGCGGTGCGGCGCTCGCGTGCCGGGCTTGCCGATCCCGACCGCCCGCTCGGCTCGTTCATGTTTCTCGGCCCGACCGGTGTCGGCAAGACAGAGCTCGCCCGTGCGCTGGCGGAATTTCTGTTCGACGACGAGCGGGCCATGGTCCGCCTCGACATGGGTGAGTACGGCGAGAAGCACACCGTCTCCCGCCTGGTCGGCGCGCCCCCTGGTTACGTCGGCTATGAGGAGGGCGGCCAGCTCACCGAACCGGTTCGCCGCCGGCCGTACTCGGTGGTGCTGCTCGACGAGGTCGAAAAGGCGCACCCCGACGTGTTCAACGCGTTGCTGCAAGTGCTCGATGACGGCCGCCTAACCGATGGGCAGGGCCACACCGTGGACTTCCGCAACACGGTGGTGATCATGACGTCCAACCTCGGCAGCCAGTGGCTGTTGGACCCGACCGAGTCCGACGAGGTCGTCGCCGAGCGGGTGATGGCCGCAGTTCGCGAGCACTTCCGCCCCGAGTTCCTCAACCGCCTCGACGAGATCCTGATCTTTCACCGTCTCAGCCTGGAGCAGCTGCGATCGATCGTCGACGTGCAGCTGGAGCGGGTGCGCGAGCGCTTCGCCCAGCGTGACCTCGGCCTTGAACTGACCGACGCGGCCCGCGACTGGCTGGCCGAGCGCGGCTATGACCCCGTGTTTGGCGCCCGCCCGCTGAAGCGGGTGCTGCGCCGCGAGCTGGAGGACAAGGTGGCCTTGGCGCTCCTCGACGGCCGTCTGTCGGAGGGCGATACGGTATTCGTCGATGCCAAGGACGGCGGGTTGGTGATCAGCTGACCGGCGCTCCGGCGTTGCTGAGGTGAGGGATCGGTCGTCTCAGTCCAGCAGTCCCAGCTTCACTGCGCGAACCATCGCGGCGTGGCGGTTGATGACGCCAAGACGAAGCCAGATCTTCTGTAGTTGCCGGTACATGTCCCGCTCCGAGAATGCCTCCCGGTCCGCCAGCTCCGCCACCGTGGTGCCGTCCCCGAGAGCCCGCAGGACCCGCCAGTCGGCTGCCGAAACCTCCGGTAAAGTGGAATGCGGGATCGCCGGGACCACCAGCCACCTTCGAGGTCAGAGGGTACGTCGCTGACTAAGCGGCCGCTGGGGCTGTGGATGGCCCGTATTGCCTCTGGCCGGGCGTTGTGGGTCATTCTTGGCGTCAACACGCTCGTCGTGCTGTTAGCGATTCGAGGAGACCTCGGTCTCGAGGGGCCGCTGTCGTCGTCGGCCATCGCCTATCTGGCGTTCTTGGTGACTGTTTGGGGTGTGGTGATCGGGGGTGCGCCGCTCGTCGGTGACCTCCGGTCTGGATACGCCCGGCTGGTGCTCGCGCGTGTCGGCGGCCTGGACGGTTATGTGACCGCCGCCGTGTTCGCCGCGGCGGCTGGCGTTCTCGTTGTCACCGCCCTTCCGATTGGGGGGGTGCTGATCGCCGACGCGCTGTTCCGGCCGGAGCATCTGGCGGTGAGCCCGGCAGGTGTCATTGTGTCCACGCTAGGGCTCACCGCCATGGCGGCGTCCGGAGCCGCCGTCACGGCCTTGGTGGGGACGCTGGGCGGCTCGCGGGGGCGTCCGCGTCGTTGGCGCTGGCCGCCCTGCTGACGTGTCAGTGGGTCGGGCCGCCTTGGACGGCTTCCGTGCAGGTACTCCAGCCGGGTCGACCGAACGTGAGCGGGACGGTCGCCTGGCTGATTGCAGCGGTGCGCGATCCGCGACCGGCCCGTCGAGCGCTTCTCATCGACGGAGGCATCAATCGTTGCCCGGTGGCTGCTCCTCGAGGTTCGCCGTTTGGGTGAGGAGCAGCCCCGGGTCGACGCCGAGCGCCTTGAGCGCCTCGTGGTGCTCGGCCGGGTCGATCTGGTCGGGGAGCTGGTCGGCCTGCTCGGCCTTGTCCAGCTCCCCGTCGGCAAGGAAGCGCTCGATGAGCTGTTGCTTGTCGATCCGCATTACATCCCCGGGATGCCGCCTCCGCCCATGAACTTGGCGATGAGGTCCTGCGGGTTGATGCCCAGGTTCTGCAGCATCCCGGCGTGTTGCTCGGTGTCGACCTGCTCGGGCAGCTGCCCCTCGGCCTGCGTCGCCTTGTCCTGGTCGCCCTGCTCGCGCAGGTGGTCGATGATCTGCTGCTTGTCGATCTGCATGGTGAGTCCTTCTGTCGACGGTGTCGACTCCCGCTACCCGGCGGAAGGTGGCGGCAACCCATCGGCGGGTTGGTGTGCCGGCGTCACGGGGAGCAATAGCATGGCCACCGAGGAGGTGCGCGGTGCGCGATGAGCGGAACCGGCTGGCGCCGGAGACCATCGCTGTCACCGCGGGGCGGGGCGGCGAGGCCCCCGGCGCGCCGATGAACGTGCCCGTCCACTTCGCCTCCATGTACCGGGAGGGCGGGGCGGTCAACTACGCCCGTGAGGGCAATCCGACCTGGTCGGCGTTCGAGGAGGCAGTCGGCGTCCTGGAGGGCGGTCAGGCCCTGTGCTTCGCCTCCGGCATGGGCGCCATCTCGGCGATCCTGGAGGAGCTGCCTGTCGGCGCGGTCGTGGTGGCCGCCGGCGGGTCCTACACCGGCACCCGGGCGTACCTGAGCAACGCCCACGACCGAGGGCGCCTGGAGGTCCGCCTGGTTGACGTGGTCGACACCGAGACCACCCTCGCGGCTTGCGTCGACGCGGCGTTGCTGTGGGTCGAGTCGCCGACCAACCCGCTGATGGCCGTGGCCGACCTTCCGGCGCTGGCGACGGGAGCCCGCGCCGCCGGAGCGATGCTGGTCGTGGACAACACCTTCGCCTCGCCGCTGCTGCAGCGGCCGCTGGGCCTTGGCGCCGACCTGGTGGTGCACTCGGCTTCCAAGTTCATCGCCGGCCACTCCGACGTGCTGATGGGTGTCCTCGCGGCGCGGGAT
Organism: Euzebyaceae bacterium; assembly: GCA_013698135.1. Taxonomy (GTDB): domain Bacteria; phylum Actinomycetota; class Nitriliruptoria; order Euzebyales; family Egibacteraceae; genus JACCTL01. The sequence continues at coordinate 3,633 of JACCVM010000006.1, forward strand.
GGCGACCTGCTGAAGCGCCTGGCCGTCCGCCGCACGTTGCTCGGGGCCGCCCCGGGACCACTGGAGACGTTCCTGGCCCTGCGAGGATTGCGCACGCTGCCGTTGCGGGTGGAGCGCGGTCAGCACAACGCCGGCGAGATGGCGCGGCGGCTGACCACGCACCCAGCAGTCGAACGGGTGCGCTACCCCGGGCTGCCAGACGATCCGGGGCATGCGCGCGCCGCCGCGCAGATGTCGGGATTCGGGGCGATGCTGGCCTTCGACCTGCGCGGCGGCGAGGCCAAGGCCAACGCACTATGCGCCAACGTCCGTCTGATCACGCACGCCACCAGCCTCGGGGGTGTTGAGTCGACGCTGGAGCGCCGGGGCCGCTACCACGGCGAGGAGGCCGTCCCAAGCGGGTTGGTGCGTTTGTCGGTGGGCTGCGAGCACGTCGACGATCTGTGGGCTGACTTGTGTGCCGCCCTGGATGCCGTGTGACGATCCTGGCCTGGCAACGCGGTGGCGTGGTGGCCGGGCCTGCCGTCGTGCTTGTCCACGACTGGGCCAGCGACGGCGTCAGCCAATGGCAGGACACCGGCTGGGTGGCGGGTCTGGAGCGGGCCGGCATGGCGGTGTACGTGCCGGATCTACCGGGCCACGGCGAGTCCGCCGACGTCCTCGTGCCGCCCGACGCGGAGCCGGCGGCGTGGACCGCCGGCGCCATCCTGCTCGACCTCGACCGCCTGAGCGTGGGCGCCTTCTCCGCCGGCGGCCATGCCGCGGGCTGCCTGGTCGCGGGCCACCTCGCGGTCCGTGCCCCGCAGCGCGTCCACCGGCTGGTCTTGGTCAGCTGCGACGACCGTGCGGTGCTGCCGTGGGCGCAGGAGGTGGCGGCGGCATTGCGAGATCCAACCGCGCGAGTGTGGCACCCCGAGGCGGCTGGCGCGGTGGCCCGCGCCCGAGCCGACAAGCGCCACCACCTGCCAACGCTGGCGCTGTGGGCGCAGCACGCCACCTGGCCCGCGGCGACTCGTCTCGGCGCACTGCGTACCCGCGTGCTCCTGGCGGTCGGGCAGTCCGACGACCGCCACGAGCGTGCTCCCCGTCTGGCGGCGCTGTTCCACGACGGGCGCATGATCACGGTGCCCGGCAGCGGCCTGGAGGCGCTGCAGGCGCCGGAGTTGGTCACGGCGGTGGGGGCGTTCCTGCGCGAGCCGCAACCGTGAGCCAGGCAGCGGGCGGTCGGGGCGTTCCTGCGCGAGCCGCCGCCGTGAGCCGGACAGCAGACCGTGGCTGACCGGCGGGCCCTGCTGGCCTGGGGCGCCGTCGGCGTGCCGCTGGCCCTGCTGGGCGTCCTCGGCGTCGAGGTTTGGCTCGCCGCCAACGCCGAGTACCTGCCCGACGAGCCGGGCTACGTGCTCGAGTCGCGGGTTGCTCCCGCCAGTGGGGCCGCCGATGGTCCCGAGGTGCGCCTGGTGGTGCTCGGCGATTCGACGGCGGCGGGCGTCGGTGCACCTACCCTGGCTGAGTCGCTGCCGGTGCAGGTCGCCCAGCGGCTGGCCGACGACCTCGGCCGCCCCGTCGACATGACCGGCCTTGGCGTGTCCGGGGCTCGAACCATCGACGTCCGCGACGAGCAGATCCCAATGCTGGTCGACCGGGGAGTCGATGCGGTGCTTATCGTGATCGGCTCCAACGACGTGACGCACGCCACCTCGCCGTCGGCCATGGCCGAGCAGACGCGGGGCATGCTGCGTGCCGCCCGCCGCAACGCCGGCGAAGCCGCCATTGTGCTCGGGGGCATCCCCCTGTTCGGCTCGGCCGACGCGCTGGCTCAACCCCTGCGCCTGCTCGTCGACACCTACGCCAGCGTGCTGCGCCGGGTGCAACGCGACACCGCCGCCGAGGAGGGTGTCTGCTTCGTCAACATCGCCGTCGAGGCCAGCCCGCGCTTCGCCGGGGTGCCTGAGGCGATGTCGTCCGACGGGTTCCACCCCGCGCCGGTGGGTTACGGCTTCTGGGCCGACGCCCTCGCCCCCGCCCTCGCCGCCGAACTCGGCTCCTGAGTCACTCGACGCCGCGGTAGACCTCGATGAAGCGGGTGTAGTTCTGGGCGATCTGGGCGGCGGCCTTCTCCCGGTCCAGCGACCCGTCCAGGTAGGCCTTCAGCGAGTCCCACCAGATGCTGCGACCGATGGCGAAGCCGGTGAAGCCGTGCACCGG